>NZ_JARGEJ010000116.1:0-2922 GCF_029211245.1 Robertmurraya sp. DFI.2.37
CGAGACAAAGGAATCCCTAAAGGAGTTTTATCGGCGTGTAGAAAAGGCGAATATTCCAGAGTTTAAAAAGGCGATTCGAACCCTCCAAAATTGGCAAATAGAAATCCTGAATAGTTTTGCTTATGATGATTCGAATGGGTTTTTAGAAGGGATCAATAATCTAACAAAAGTACTGAAAAGGAATGCGTTTGGCTTTCGAAGCTTTAAGCGTTTTAGAGCTAAAATTTTATTAACACATAAGTATAAAAAAGTGGGTGTTCATATTGGGTAAGGGCGTTACTTCACCCCAACAATTGACGTTGAACCATAAAAATTAATGGATGCTAACATTTTATTTTACCTTGGGGTAAAAATGCTTCGTAAGTATGTTTTTTTACAAAACATAAAGGTACAAAATTAAATATATTTAAAGTTAAATGTTTCTATAGCAGAATAAATTTGAAGGTTTCAATACATATAAAACACCTATCATTAAAAAGGACTTTTGTATTAATGCCTTCTTCAAAAAATCAGGCCTAAGTAAAGTTAATGTATAAAAGCCTGAACAAGATTGCTAAATCTCCGAAAAAATCAATATTTCTTCTAGTTCACAAACTATTCCAACTCATATCATAGTGTTATGAGCAGAAAAGTCATATCCTTACACCAAATTTAGAATTTAGCCAATGGAATCGGATATTTTCTGATTCTAGGCTAGCAGCTGCTTTAGTTGATCGTTTAATACATCACGCGCACATTATCACTTTCCTGGGTGGCAAAACTCTGCATTTTTAATTGCATTTTTCTGCACTTTTCTATTGCAAAATACACATTCACCCTTTCCTTTTATCTATCAAATGTGTGACATAACATAATTAATTCTCAAGGTATCTTTATTCTAATCTCCCCTTGGAATAAAAAATGTATTGTGTGATTTTTGTTATGAGCAATCTACTTATTATATATGAATGAAAATAACTTAAAGGGGAAATTGGACAAATTTGTATGAAATTCGTATAAAATTCAATTGTAAAGTAATGGTATAATTAGTCGAAAGGAGGAAAAAACATGCATGAAATGGATATATTTGTAGAACTGTTAGATGATGAAGAAGCGAATCGAGTAATGAACTACTTTCAGGAACAACCATTAGGTACTCGTAAGAATACTGCTAACTTGGAACAGAAAAAACAACACATTAAAAGAATCTTTAAATCTGCTACCCCAAATATGATTAGGAAAAGAAGGAAAGGGGGACCTGATCCTTTTTATACTTATATCAACAAATATAAAGACATTCCAATGGGAAAAACGTTTAAAGACTCGGTGATCATGTTTAGTGATATTAATAACGTTGCACCTTATTTTCTATACTCTAAATTATTACTAAAATATCCAGAGGAAACGAGGGGAATATTGGAAAAAATCAGTGAAAATATTAAAGAGAACCTACCTCCATTCACAAATATATATAATTTTGATGTAAAAGAGGAGTTAATAGATTTTCTACGAAAGTATAAACAACAAATGGGGGAGCAATCGTCTGATTTTTTATTAGCAGGATTTTTAAAACATACTACTTTCTTAGATAGGGTCAAAGAACAATATGAGAAATGTAAAGAAGAAGTACGAGATTATGATTTTCTAAAATTTTATAATGAATACTCTAATTTAAAAGAAAAATACGGTGTTGAATTAACCAATATTTCATATATAAACATGCATGACGAAGAAGATGCTGAAATAAAAATGTTACTTACTATTGACCTCATACTTGAATATCTTCAAAACAATAAAGTAGACAAGAGTAATGAAAATAAAATTGAGTCTATAGTTAATAAATATGAAACTCAATTATTTACAAAAAATCAAACAATAAAAGAAATGGCTGAAGAGATTAATGAATTGAGAGCAGTCCAAAAATTGAATATAAAAGAATCCAAAGTAGTGATAAAGCAAAAAGAGAAAATGCAACAAGAAATAGAAACTCTTAAGAAATTCCTAAACTTAGAAGAGGAAAAATCGAAGGAAGTGATTACAAACTTGGAACAACAAACTAAACAGATTAGAAGCGAATATAAATCTCAAATTAATCTGTTAAAGAAAACAATTGAGATGGAAAACCTTATTAAGAAGGACCGTTTAACAAAGTTCTATGAGCAAAGTGCGATCAAACGTAATTGGGGAATCATTTGTCTAGTAGATTACGAATTAACAACTGAAATGTTCCCTGAACTGAATATTGTGAACCCTGAAAACAAAGAACAGTGTACAAAGCTTTACAAAAATACAGATGTAGAAACCGTCTATCTCTTAACAAAAGGGATATCTTCCCGGAAAATCCGTTCAATTAAAATTGAATCTGAGAAACATAATAAAAAATTAGTAACACTAGAAATTGGTAACTTTAAAGAGTTTATAGAATGGATTGGATACATAAAAACTTCCGAAAGGCAAGGGATTTTAGTATGATGATAAAACCTTATTCTACAAAGATAATTGACCAGATTAGAGAAAACTATATGGTGGGTGTACTTGCTACAGTACAAGACTATATACCAAGGTTAGGTGACGATCAAGAACCTGTGACCTATTCTGAACAAATGAATGATGTAATTTTCTATGTAAGACCACTAAGCCAAGAGCCAAAAGAGATTACACAAATACATGAAAAATATCCCGGTATGTCTAATCTTTACATTGGATTTTCCAGTAAAAGTTTCAGTAATTTACCGCTCGAATTTAAATATAAAACAGATATAAACAAAAAGATTGAATATATAAAAATTAGACTAGAGGGAAAGTTGTTACTATTTAATGTAAACGCTAGAATAAAGTTGACAGTTATTGCTTGATAAGATTTTACACTTTTGCTCAATCAACCTACTACTTTAGTAAAATAGGAATTGACGTTATTTTACTGGAGGTAGGGGTTTTGGAGGA
>NZ_JARGEJ010000117.1:0-2868 GCF_029211245.1 Robertmurraya sp. DFI.2.37
GTTGTTTAAATTCTTCGGTAAATGTTCGACGTACTTTTCTTGTCATGTAGATTCTCCTCATAACTGATTAGTATAGTTCATTCTACTTGACCTTAAAATTTCTGTCTAACTAAGTGTAGCCGATCCACTTATTTCATTCATTTAACAAAAAAACACTCATTCTAAATCCCTTATTCTACTATCTGGTATTTTAGCATTTATCGTTTAGAATAAAAAATTTCTTAAATACTCTTCTTTTCAGTGCTGATAATTCTTTAATATCTTTTGAACAATATAATTTTCCAATAAATGTCTATGGCATCATAAAAATGTAGGTTATGGCATTTAATTTATGCAGTGCCTGGAAGGTACTGCATAAATTAAAAAAACCACTTGTCAACATTCCAAAATACACATACACTTCCTGTTGGGACAAACAAGCGCAGGAGGTATTAAGGAGATGTTGGCAGTGGCCGAAATTAATTATATCAGACATGAGGCTGTCGAAAAAGATAGTAGTTATTCAACAATAGCGAAAAAAATTGGAAGAGATCCTAGAACCGTAAAAAAGTATGCCGAAAAAGAGGATTTTAGTCCTGAAGTGAAAGTGAAACAAAACAGACCTTCACCCATCATGGATTCAGTTAAGCATATCGTAGATGAGTGGATTTTAGAGGACTTTAAGCAAAAAAAGAAGTTTCGTAGAACCGCAAAGCGGATGTGGGAACAGCTAAAAGAAGAAGTTGATTTTAAGGGATCTGATCGAACGATTAGAAATTATGTTTCGAACAGAAAGAAAGAGTTATTAAATGAATCTAGTCAAGCCGCTCTACCACTTGAATCTAAGCTGGGTACAGCACAGGTTGATTTTGGGGAAGCACCATTTAAATATCAAGGAGAGGACATTGTGCTCCCCTATCTAGTCTTATCTTTTCCTTATAGTAATGCTTTTTATTTTCAGGTGTTTCCTTCACAAAATAGAGAGTGCTTCCTAGAAGGACTGAAGCGAATTTTTCATCATATGGGTGGAGTTCCAAAAACAATCAGGTTTGATAATCTATCCCCTGCCGTAAAAAAAGTACTGCCAAATGGAGAACGGCAGCTAACAGAGGAGTTTCAAAACTTCGTTCTTCACTATGGTTTTAAATGCGAGTTTTGTAATCCGAATAGTGGCAACGAAAAAGGGCATGTGGAAGCTATGGTCAAATATGTGAGGAATAATTTCTTACTACCAGGTCTACATGTATTTGATATAGATCAACTTAACGAGAAGTTATGGGACAAAGCTGAAAGAGACCGTGAACGTAAGCACTATGAGAAAGAAACCTTTATTTCTACATTGTTTGAAGAGGATCAAAAAGCTTGTTTTGTTCTTCCAGGGAAAGAGTATCAATGTGTAAGGTATGAAACCGTCAAGGCGGATAAGTATGGTTATATAAGGGTAGAGAAGAACCTCTATTCAACCTCTCCGAGGTATGCGCTAAGTAAGGTTCTCGTAAAAATCTCATATAATACGATTGAAATACTCACAGACGACAATCAGCTGGTGGTTAGTCACTCTCGATTATACGGTCAATATAGAAAGTCTATGAAATGGCAGCCATACTTAAACCTAATGGCCAAACGTCCTTTGGCACTTAAATATACGAGTTTCTATGAGCAACTTCCAACAGAATGGCAAGAGTATTTCAATTCATGTACAGCTGCGGAAAAACCAGAGGCTCTTAAACTACTAGCAATGGTATTGAAAGAACATGATTTTAGTAGAATTACGGAGGCACTTATAATCGCTTCTGAGCATGGCCATCCATCTGTTGAATCCATTAAACAGGTGTTTTATCAACTGATAAATGGACGGGGAATCCGTTCGGAAATACACCCCAATCGACCATTGCCAGAAATGCCGAAGGCTATTCGAGGTTTAGATCATTATGATCAGCTTATGAAAGGAGTTGATCTACAATGAATGGTCAGATTCTAGAATATGCCAAGCGGTTGAAATTAAGCTGGATCAGAGAACATTATCATGAAGTGGAAGCAAAGACGAATGAGGATTTCTTACTAGAGTTATTTAGAAGAGAAGTTGAGCAACGAGAGGAACGGAAGACGAATCTATTACTGACACAAGCGACGCTTCCTAAAACAAAAGGAAATCCTTTTGATTGGAAAGATATATTATTAACTCAAGGGCTCAGTAAAGAGGATTTATTAAATGGTGCATTTCTGGAACGGCAGGAAAATTTAATTTTCTATGGAGGAGTGGGCACAGGTAAAACTTACTTAGCCACCATTATTGGATTGAATGCCGTACAAAAGTTTGGAAAGTCCATCAAATTTTATACAGTAGCCTCATTAGTCAATCGATTACTAGAGGCAAATGAAAAAGGAACACTAAATAAGCTCTTTAAACAAATAGAGAAACTTGATTTATTGATCTTGGATGAACTAGGGTATATTCCTCTCCATAAACAAGGAGCAGAATTATTATTTCAGGTTATTGCGATGTGTTATGAAGCGAAGAGCATTATCATTACAACAAATCTTCAGTTCGGTCAATGGAATCACGTTTTCGGAGATCCGATTGTAACGGAAGCAGTCATTGATCGATTAATTCATCACTCGCATTTAATCGTGTTTAACGGGGATAGCCACCGTTACAAAGAATCAATTATACAAGGTTAATTCTATGCGTTGGCAAGTGGTACATTTTTAAATGCCGTTTAATACATTTTTTGCTTGCCAAATACACAATAAATTTATTATGGGAGTGTAATATTAACTGTGTAAGTGAGGAATGCGTACGATTCCTTACTCACACAGTTTTTTATTTGATAGAATCATAAGTATAAAGCTAAAGGAGTGATTTCGGTGGGGAAATTGAAAAGAGAT
>NZ_JARGEJ010000118.1:0-2645 GCF_029211245.1 Robertmurraya sp. DFI.2.37
TCTATCTTTTGTTTACTTAATCAAGTTCTTGAATATTGTTAATCGCTCCGGCTAAATCTTGATTGGTTTTAGTAAGTGTTTCGACGAGATTCTCTAGACGTTCTATATCCTGCTGCTGTTGCTCAACAATTCGCTTTAATCCATTTGCAAACTCAATAAAATCAAACGGTTCAACCTTTTCAATCCGATCAGTTCCGTATCTCCAATTGCTACGCCATTTAAATTGATAACGATTATGCTCCCATTGAATTACTGAAATAACCTCGTATTGCCCCGTTTCTAAATCCCTTACTATATCGCCCTTTTTTATTGTTTGCTCCCAACTCACCAAATTAACTCCTCCTACTAATTTTTACATATCCGTTACCACTACAATTTGGACATTCGGGATGACCTTCTGATGCAGTATACCCCCGACCGTTGCAATGTTCACACTTTTCAGTTTCGCCACCTGTTATATAACGTTCACTCACTATCTTTCCCTCCTTAGCAAAATGGTTATATTCAACAAATCCTACCTTTTGATTACTTAAAATGCGGGAAGTCCTCAAAATCGCCAATATGTTCGTCTTGGCACTCAGCATATTCTTTTTGAGTCATTTCCCAACAATGTTTACACATGCTCGCTCCAACATCTGCCATAAAAGGAGTTGGTCTGACTTTATCAGTTGTTTCTTCACAGTAATCACATTTTAAAGGTTGCTCCACACCAATAAGCTCCAGACCTTCCATCCAAATTAACAAATCGCTTGCCAATTCTTTATTATTCGTGACTTCTGCATATTTCTTAATTGCTGCTATGGCTGCTGGGTCCTCCATTGGTTTCAAAACAAAATATGGCCCTTCTTTTTCTTGCTTGGTTTCAGCATCTAAAATAGTGTATTTTTCATAGAGTCCTCTTTCTGGCATCCTCTTTCCCTCCTAATCAACTGGA
The DNA here is from genome assembly GCF_029211245.1 of Robertmurraya sp. DFI.2.37. Classification (NCBI taxonomy): domain Bacteria; kingdom Bacillati; phylum Bacillota; class Bacilli; order Caryophanales; family Bacillaceae; genus Robertmurraya; species Robertmurraya sp. DFI.2.37. Next base: position 935 of record NZ_JARGEJ010000118.1, read on the forward strand.
CTATCATTAAGTTTAAAACTTAACATCAATATATTTATTACATTTCCTGTTTTCGCAATAAATTGTGATGGATTCTACTGTAGCGCCAACGAAGTCTGTTGAAACATATACATCTAGTTCAATATTTTCAGCCCACCGACTCATCCCATCTGTAAAAATTTGTTCATTACCACACTCGTTGCATTTTATTGTAAAAGACATTTTCTTCAACTCCCTTAATTAACTTATTGCTAATTGTGTTATGCAGTAACTTTTTTAAGTCTGGACGTGTATTTTGCCTCGTATTCGATTTCAACAACGAATTCCGTATCGCAGACATGACAAGTTACTTCATCTTCTCCAGGCTCATACATATCTTCACTTGAACATTCTGAAGCACAAACAGGACAAATGATTTTATCTTCACGGAAACAATCCCACTCGTCATGTTTGTTTTCCTTTGCCAGTCGTAATGCTTCTTGTTTACGTTCTTCATGTTCTCTCTCACGACAAGGTTTGCATTGGAACCCGTCAGGATGCCCCCAAGGTATTTCGGTAAGCTCTTTTCTATGGGTTCCACAACTAACGCAACGGTCATGTTCCTCGCAAACAATATAAGAATATTTTTCGTTGTTTTTCAGACACTTACTACACCCACAAACCCAATACCACCCATCTTCAAAGCGTTCAGCATATAACCCACGTTGAGGTGGTTCAAGTTTGATTTCAGGTAATCCATTTCTATAAAAACTGTCATTCCAAATATTTGTGTGACCCGAACGTGTTCGCTGTTCCCACTCTTTTGGTATTTCAGGAATAAATATTTTCACATCTTTTAAATTCATCTCTTATCCCTCCTTAGGAAATTCCTTTACTCTTGTATTTCATAGAAACCAAACCTTAAATTAGTTCTAACTGTTCGAACTTGTTAATATGTTCAAGGTTAAGCATTGATTTTTTAGCCTTGTTGTAAAATTCTTTTTCAATTTCAAAACCAAAACTATGCCGATTAAGTTCGTATGCAGCTCTTAAAGTTGAACCACTTCCAGCACACGGGTCGATTATCACGTCACCTTCATCAGTAAAAATTTCAATGAGCTCTTTTAATAGATTTACAGGTTTCTGTGTAGGATGAATTTTTGGATACTCTTTAGCATTATCTCGCTTCCATTCAAACCAATTTTTAATCATCCTACCTTTCGTTGACTCAGTTTTACCATTTCTGAATTTGGGTAACTTATCTCGATATAAGACAACGGCATGTTCTGTAGCTCCAACGATCTTCATGTTTGCTTTTAATACTTGTGAACTTGTGCTCTTTACGAAAAACAATGGGTAGGAATTTTTGAATCCGTACTTTTTCCCATATTCCTCAATCATCGGCATTTGCTGATAGGAGCAAAACACGATCATAGCCGGAGCTTCATTTTTCTCCTTTGGCTCTTTCTTTAAAAGCTTGCTGCAGAAATGCATGTATTCAGCCAAATTAAAGTTTTCATCTGTTTTAAAAAATGATTTATTTGCAAGTTTGCTTTCACCTTTTTTGTTGTCACCGTCGATATACCATTGATTACTTGAAGCATAAGCATTGTTACCCAAGTTATAAGGAATATCAGCTATGACAAGTTGAGCTCTAGGAATGTTGTATCTTTTAAAGTTTTGAAAATGGTCATGATGCAATTCGCATTTTATATTCATAGTTCCCCTCCTAACCTAGTAAACTTAATAATTC
>NZ_JARGEJ010000119.1:0-2492 GCF_029211245.1 Robertmurraya sp. DFI.2.37
GCTTCCCAATGTTGGTGTTTATCAAAAAATATTCTTCTCAATATATTGGTCTCCATAAAATGAAAATACCACAGCTTAAATGACTGTGGTAGACCCAAATTTTTATACTTTCTTATCTTTTAAAAAAAACCCTCCAATACCTTGGAGGATCCATTATTCCGTTCATTTATATGAGTTGATCATATCGTCCGGTAAGTCACTCAGAAACAGTGCCTTACTTAACAGTTCAATATCAGCATGGATAAATTTTCTCTGCAGCGGATCATGACAATCATCATCTACTAAATGTTTAAGTTTTTGAACAATCAATTCGACTGGAATCAAAAAATACTTCCCTCACATTCACATTCATGATCAATGATAAGGGGAATTATGAAAATAGCCATACTGCTAAACTTACTTAAGTCTTGTCAATAAGTGCGATTCCAACTCCGCAAGCTTCTGTTCTAAAACCCCCGTATAATAAGTTCTTGAATCTTTCTCCTTTGAGATGAGATAAATAGGCTCCCCAAATATAAGATGCGCTTTTCTCCGAGTAAAAAGTTCCTTAAAATTATTTGGACCATTATAAACTACTGGAATGATCGGCACCTCTGAGCGCTGAGCAATTGTGATTGCCCCTTGTTTTAAAGCAATTTGCTCATTCGTCCTTGTTCCGCTTGGAAAAATTCCGACAATCTCTCCGTTTGATAACAATCGTTTCGGAACTTTCAATACACTTGGCCCAGGGTTATCTCTATCAACCGGAAAAGCATTTAACTTCTTAAGGAGCCACCCCAGCATTCTTTTCTCAAAAAGTTGTTTTTTTGCCATATAATGAATTTTTGAGGGCAAAAGGGCGATTCCAAGATAAAAGATGTCGACCCATCCAGTATGTGTACACGCAATCACATAAGGACCTTGTTTAGGCAAATATTGCTTATTGTAAACCGCTATTTTCCCTCGCAAACGCAAAAAGAATTTTATAATATTCGCAACAAAATAATACATTCGATCACTCTCTTTCGTTGTTCATGTTATGAAAAAGCTAATCCAATACTATTATTTTATCACTTACTATTAATATCTGGTACTAATTTTTAAGTACACTGCTTTTCTTGTTTACAAAATGATTTCCGCACTATTGCATACCTGCAATTGCCGTTCTATGAAACTTCTATTGATCACGCTCTTTTTTCTTCACCTCTTCCATTAATGTATTAAGTGTTGCTTCTAAGTTTGTTATTCTATTATTTAATTCAGAATTATTAATAGAATTTTTAATGACAAAATAGAGGATGAATGAATGTATCGTTAAAGTGATGATCATAATAAGTATCGCATTGCCCATAACATTCCACTCCCTACGGCTAGGTTTTCCCATTTTTATCCAGTTCTTTAACGTATTATCACATATAACCTGACTCAATTCAACTCCCTACAAAAAAACGGCTAGGTACTGAGGAACTTCGCTCTCCTCTTAGACTAGTGAACTGAATTTATTTTCCCAACAATATATTTTGCATCATCACCTACCCCTTGCAATAATGCAGAACCACGTTTTGATTGCCACGGTAAACCTATAAAATACAGTCCTTCTATATTTGATACTCCGTTGCGATGAAGTACTTTTCCCTCTGGACCTAATACACCATTAATATATAACCACGGATACTCTATTTTAAAGCCTGTTGCCCAAATTATATTTCTTACTTCAAGTGTTGTGCCGTCAACAAAAGTCACCTGATTTCCTTCTACCTCAATCACTTTCTCCTTTACTTTTACCCTCTTGTTCTTAACTTTCTTTTTTAAATCAAAACCGAATACCGGATCGCCTTTGCGCTGAATGAGCTTACCGAGAAAGGAATCGCTGCTAGCATTTAAAATTCCTAATTTATCAAACCACCAAAAAATACTTCGTTTACATAAGAGCAATGGAAAATAATTCAGCTTTTTGCTGACAGCAATATACGTTTCCCTCTCACTAGAAAGTTCAGTAGCAATTTGCGCTCCGCTATTTCCCCCACCAACGACCAACACATTCCCATCTACTAATTGACTGTTGTTTTTATATTGTGAAGAATGAAGCTGGTTTACGTTATTAGAAAGTTCTTTCGCAATAACTGGAATATGAGGAATGTGAAAAGGACCTGTTGCAATAATGATATTTTTAGCAACATATTGGCCTAAATTTGTATGGATAATGAATGGATCCCCTTGTTTTGTCACGAGCATTACTTCTTCATTTAATTGAACAGGAAGTTCAAATGTTTCTACATATTTTTTTAAGTAAGACGCAATCTAGTCTTTAGTAGGAAAACCTTGTTCATCCCCACTTAGCGGTAAGCCAGGAAGTAGATTATATTGTCGTGGTGTAAATAAAATATGGATTGTCAACACTAAACTAGACAGTTTTCTTAAGGTGTGTAAGTTTGTATTCCACTGGACTTAAATAATCTAAAGTACCATGGATACGTAGGTGGTTAAACCAGTGTACATAGTCTGTAAACTCT
>NZ_JARGEJ010000012.1:0-106715 GCF_029211245.1 Robertmurraya sp. DFI.2.37
AGAGTTTACAGACTATGTACACTGGTTTAACCACCTACGTATCCATGGTACTTTAGATTATTTAAGTCCAGTGGAATACAAACTTACACACCTTAAGAAAACTGTCTAGTTTAGTGTTGACAATCCAAAGACTTAATTTTAATATTGACGGTTGTTTGAAAATTTTGGATTATTGAATACATTTTCAAGTGATAATTTTAGCAAGCAAAGATGTAAATAAAAATTTTAGGATGGTAAAGAGATGTTAAAAGTGATCGGATTTCTAGGGTTAACTATCTATTTTATAGTATTTCTTGCGTTTATTAGGCTTGATAAGAGAAACAAGGACTTTAAAAACAATCAATTAATTAATATAGGTAAGTCATATAAAATGATAGTCGAAACAGATGAATATGGTGAAAATTTACTTGTAAAAAAAGTTAAGTTGTTTAAAGGTGAAAGAGAAATTGATTCAGAAATTACTCAATATAAGGAATTTGTTTTTTCTTGTTTCTTTAAAGGGGAAGAAGGATTTTATATTTACAATAAAGTTTCGGGAAAACTACATCACACAAAAGATATAAATGAGCTGTCTGAACACCCCAAAAAAATGTTCCATAAATATTTAATGTGAAATGGGTGTAAAGGTTTTTACTACACTTTACGAGTATATTTTTGATAATTAAGGGAGAGATACTATAATTCTGCAAATAATTATCCACTGATGAATGTCGATCCCGGCTTTTGCTATTCCTGCTGCGTATGGAGTTCATTAGTTTGCTACACTATTACAACTCATGATGCAATTTAAAGTCATATCCGCTTTTGGAAACGATTAAATGTGGTTATCAGGTGCTACACTCCTTTTTGGAGGTTTAATGATGCTTCAATTATATCCCATTCATGAATTTAGAAAATCATATCGTCTAACCATCTCACATAACAAACGTTTAGTTGCTCGAAGTTCCTCTACGAAAGTTTTTATACATGATATGAATACTTTTGAAACCATGGTGGAATTAAAGTTTTCTCATCCAGCGGTAATCAAATTTACAAAAGATGATAATTACTTCTTAATAAAGGGGACAACCGGTACTATTGGAGTGTATAGTACAAAAGATTATCAATTATTAAAAAAGCTAAAAACAACCAAATCTATGCAACAGTTAGAAACCGAATTTAGTCTGACAAAGGATCATCACACGATACTCGATGTTGTAAAAATCAACGGCAACCAACAAATAGTCTCAATAAATATGATTAACGGGAAGAAAAAAGCACTGACAGACTTTACGTTCAAAGATCATGCTATAAAATTTAACCAGTTGGTTACAAAAGCTGGAGTGCATTTTTTTACTTTAGATTATTATGATGTAAACACAGGGTTTCTTGAAAATAAATTAATAAAGATAAAAGAACGGAACGAAAATTACCTCATTGAAATAGAAAATAACCTTAATCGTTTTAAGTGGGATGCCATCGTCTATAATCATGACATGGATAAGTATTTGTTGTTGTGCAATGATGCTTTATTAATGATTGACTCAGGCTTTCGTTACGTCATAAAACAAGTAGATGTGTCCAAACTTTTTTCAAAAGAAGAGCTTGATTACTTAAGTTATATAAGCCTATCGGAAAATGGTGATTTTATTATTGTCACATATAGTAACAAAGTTCTGATCTTAGATTTTGCTACATTAGAATTAATATATGAGGAGACATTTCCTTATGCATGTTTTGCTGAGTTTTGTAATAAAGATAAGCACATCATCATTGGAACTTGGGAAAAAGGCCATCTTTTTAAGACTAATTTATAGTATATAAATACGTTACACTTATTGTAGATGAAAAGTATCATAATCCCATATGAATTTATTTCTAATTGGTCTTGTTGTTTATAAACCTCGAAAATATGGAAGGACAAAGATCGATTCCGTTTTGTGTTAATAATACCTTGTGTGCATCTTGAGACTTAGGAGAATATAATGACAACATTTTTTTCTACACTATTGCTTTTTATTTTTTTGTATTTGGTTGTATTCAAATTCATTGATAGATATTTGCGTTTACAATTGCTTGTTTCCGCATTATCTGTTTTAAAAATGTATGATCTGGAGTTGAAATTATATTCGGACAGAACGGGAAAAGCGAGAAAGGCTTTAGTCCGAATAAGAGGTATATTCGGACAGAACGGGAAAAGCGAGAAAGGCTTTAGTCCGAATAAGAGGTATATTCGGACAGAACGGGAAAAGCGAGAAAGGCTTTAGTCCGAATAAGAAGTATATTCGGACAGAACGAGAAAAGCGAGAAAGGCTTCAGTCCGAATAAGAGGTGTATTCGACCGGAACAAATGAGGTCTGCAAGAGTTTAATTCGAGTAACAGCGCCAATATAAAACAAATTGGCAGAAACCAACGCCATTTGCTTTTTCCCTCGACAGAACAGCGGACAGCATGGAAAAAAAGACCGCTGAAAACTTTTTCAGTAGCCTCAGCAAAAGCGACGAGGATACTTTGCGAACGCCCCTAGGAAAGCAAGAGCCTGAAGCGTAAATCAATGATTTTTACCGCAACTTCTTTTTAAAAAATAAGAAAAAATTCAAGGCTCTCGATGTTTTTTGCGAGTCTGAAAGCTGGCAAGTGCCAGCTTTCTTTTGTGAGAGGGAATTTATAGGAAGATGAATAACGACGCCATCAGTTCAAAACTCTACAATATACTCCGCTGTAATGCTACTTGAGTCATATTCTTCACAGTGATTGTTGCAAAAGTGCTCGATTTTCTTGATCTTCCATGATGCAAATATGCTGTTTTTATGTCTTTTATTGCGAATTTAATAAAAAAAATATAGTATAATAATGCGAGATGATTGGCTAGTAGAGGAAATGATATCCATTTTCTTTTATTTGGGGGGAAACCGATGGCATCAGATGAAAAAAAATCAAAGAAAGAATATATGCGTGAAAAAATGATAGAGCGTCAGCAAGAAGCGAAAGTCGTACGAAAAATCGTATTTATCATATCGAGCGTATTATTTTTACTTATCGGAGGAACATTAACAGGTGGTTATTTTTACATAAAAAATGCATTGCAGCCTGTTGATCCGGATAGTAAAACAGAGAAAAAAGTCGAAATTCCTATTGGATCTTCTGTTACAGGAATTTCGCAAATATTAGAGGAAAATGGCATTATAAAAGATGCGAAAGTATTTAAATATTATGTGAAATTTAAGAATGAATCAGAATTTATGGCAGGAGAATATTCAATGACACCGGCCATGACATTTCCCGAAATCATTGAAAGCTTAAAGACAGGAAAAATAGAAGAAGAGGTTGTCTTTAAAATTACCATTCCTGAAGGAAAACAATTGAGTGAGATTGCAACAATTATTGGTGAGAAGACAGATCACGATGTGGATGAGGTGTTTGCTCAATTAAATGATGAGGCATTTATAAATAAGATGATGCAATTATACCCTAACCTCTTAACGAATGAGATTTTTAATGAAAATATCAAATATCCTTTAGAAGGATATTTATTCCCAGCTACCTACCCTTATTATAAGGAAGATCCTTCAATAGAGGAGATTGTCACGGTGATGTTGGCGAAGTCTGAAGAAGTAATTGAACAATATACTGGTCCAATGGCAGAAATGGAATATACACCGCACCAATTATTAACAATGGCATCATTGATTGAGGAAGAGGCAACTGAGCAAGTAGAAAGAGATCAAATTGCGAGTGTTTTTTACAATCGTATGGATATTGACATGCCTTTACAAACAGATCCGACGGTCTTATATGCGCTTGGAGAGCATAAAGACAGGGTTTTGTATGAGGATCTAGAAGTAAATGATCCTTATAACACATATAAGAATAAAGGTTTAACTCCTGGACCAATTGCTAACGCTGGAGTTTCTTCAATTGAAGCTGCATTATATCCAGCGGAAACAGACTTCCTGTACTTCTTAGCGACAGGAGCTGGAGATGTACTGTTCTCCAAGACATTGGATGAACATAATCGCAAAAAAGCGGAACATATCACGAATTAATATCGTACAGTTTATATTTTAGGAAAAATAGGTTCTCTTACAAGTGAGGCAAAGAACCCATACATGGCTTCATAAAGGCTGGAATGTGCATGTGCATTCCAGTCTTTTTTCGTAATATTAATCATTTTTCTAGACTATTATCGATTATTGTGATATTAAAACATATATGCTAAAATAGAAAAAGTGTTTTATAGGACAGCCGATAGCGTGTATCACAGAAAAGCTCGATTCTCTTTGATGGCTTAGCCAGTATCCTGCGAATCTACTCTGTGGACGCTATTTTTTCATGTCTATAGATATGTACCTTCCGTTTTATTGCATGGAAACGGGAGAACCGAGGTGAAACAATCGATGCATGGAGAAATAGAGCAATACATTGAACAGATGATTCCAAAAAGAACAGAGCTTTTTCAACAAATGGAAAAATTAGCTCTGCAACAGCAAGTGCCCATTATGGAGCCGACTGGAATTGAAGCGCTTCTACAAATATTGCGAATTCAAAAGCCAGCCTCTATTTTGGAAGTTGGAGCAGCTATTGGTTATTCCGCTTTAAGGATGGCCGATGCTCTTCCCAATGCAACAATCGTTACTATTGAACGAGACGAAGAGCGTTATTCGCAAGCGGAGAGTTTTTTTGAGCAGGCGGGTAAACAAGATCAAATTTACTTAATTAAAGGAGATGCGTTAGAAGTTGAAGCTGAGGTTAAGCGCTTTGCGCCGTTTGATGCGATCTTTATTGATGCGGCAAAAGGGCAGTATAGACGATTCTTTGAAATGTATTCTTCCTATTTATCGAAGGATGGAATCATGATTACTGATAATGTCTTATTTAAAGGGCTTGTGTGTGATCCTCATATTGAAAATCGACGTATTCGAAGCTTAGTGAGAAAAATTCACGAGTTTAATGAATGGCTGATGGGACATTCTCAATATGATACGGTTATTATACCTGTTGGAGATGGCGTTGCGATAAGTAAAAAGAGGTGAAAAAGTTGAAAAAACCTGAATTATTAGTGACACCAAAGAGTGTTGACGATATATCTTCATTGTCTGATGCAGGTGCAGATGCATTTGTCATCGGAGAAGAGCGTTATGGCTTAAGACTTGCTGGTGAATTCTCAAAAGATGACATTATGAAAGCGACGGAATCCGCCCATGCAGAAGGGAAAAAGGTATACGTTGCTGTTAATGCGATCTTTCATAATGAAAAGATCGATGAACTTTATGATTATCTGAGATTTCTCAATGATGCTAAAGTAGATGCAGTGATTTTTGGCGATCCCGCTGTTTTAATGATTGCCAGAGAAGTTGCTCCTGAGCTCAAGCTGCATTGGAGCACGGAAACAACTGGAACGAATTGGTACCATTGTAATTATTGGGGAAAAAAAGGGGCTAAGCGTGCAGTATTAGCGAAAGAAATTAATTTAGATTCGGTTATTGAAATCAAAGAGCATGCAGAGGTTGAAATTGAAGTTCAGATTCATGGCATGACTGCAATGTTTCAATCAAAGCGCTCCTTGCTGGGAAATTATTTTGAGTACCAAGGAAAAGCACTTGAAATTGAAAACCGTAAAGAAAATAAAAATATGTTTTTGCACGATAAAGAGCGTGAAAGCAAATATCCAATTTTTGAGGATTCCAATGGGACGCATATTATGAGTCCAAATGATATTTGTATGATTGATGAATTGCAAGAGCTAATAGAAGCAGAAATTGATTCTTTTAAAATAGACGGGATTTTAAAAAGCTCTGAATATATTGAGGCAGTAACAGCCCTTTATCGAAAAGCAATTGACCTTTGTGCAAACGATCCCGATCAATATGAAGACGAAAAAGATGAATTATTAGCTGAGATAGAAAAAATCCAACCACCAAACCGCAAACTCGATACCGGCTTCTACTTTAAAGAAACCGTGTATTAAAAGAAAAGCGGAGAGCGCTTGCCCATCGGCGACAAGCATAAGACAGGCTGGCAGGGAGGTTGTTATTTAACCTCCTTGACAGAATGGCTTATGACCTCGAGCCGATAGCGCTCGGAGCTGGACAAAGAAAAGCGGAAGCGGCTCGTTCATCTCCGTACAAACTGGAAGGACAGCGACTGAGATAAAGGAAAACCGAGAGCGAAAGCGAACCGAGTTTGACTTATCGTAGGGAGGTGGCCAGAAGTTTGCAAGGAGATAGCCGCTGAAGCTAGACAAAGAAAAGCGGAAGCGGCTCGTTCATCTCCGTACAAACTGGAAGGACAGCGACTGAGATAAAGGAAAACCGAGGAGCGAAAGCGAACCGAGTTTGACTTATCGTAGGGAGGCAACCGGAAGTCCAATAGGCGTTAGGGGACTGGAGCTGAATAGAGAAAAGCGGAAGCAGCTTGAATTTTATATAAAAGGGATAATAAGTTAGTTTTAAAATAAAAAGGAGGTTCACGGATGACCACGACAATGCGAGAACGTATTTCAGAAATTGTGGACGGAAAGCGTGTTATTGTGAAAAAGCCGGAATTGCTCGCACCAGCGGGGAATCTTGAAAAATTAAAAATTGCTGTCCACTATGGTGCGGATGCAGTTTTTATTGGTGGTCAAGAGTACGGATTGCGCTCAAATGCAGGGAATTTCACATTTGCAGAAATGAAGGAAGGCGTGGAGTTTGCCAAAAAATATGGGGCAAAAATCTACGTAACCACCAATATATTTGCTCATAATGAAAACATAGATGGTTTAGAAGAGTATATTCTTGGTCTAAAAGATGCTGGGATTGCTGGGATTATCGTTGCTGACCCCCTCATAATTGAAACTTGTCGTAGACTAGCGCCAGAAATAGAAGTGCACTTAAGTACACAACAGTCACTTTCAAACTGGAAAGCAGTTCAGTTTTGGAAGGAAGAAGGCTTGGAGCGTGTAGTACTTGCCCGTGAAACAAGTGCAGAAGAAATTGAACTAATGAAAGAGAAAGTCGATATCGAAATTGAGACGTTTATTCACGGGGCAATGTGCATCGCTTATTCCGGCCGTTGTACATTAAGTAATCATATGACGGCACGTGATTCGAATCGAGGCGGCTGCTGTCAATCTTGCCGTTGGGATTACGATTTATATGATCTGCAAGGAGATAGCGAGGTATCTTTATTTTCTGAAGGAGATGCACCGTTTGCAATGAGTCCTAAGGATTTAAAGTTAATTGAATCAATCCCACGGATGATCGAAATAGGCATTGATAGCTTGAAAATTGAAGGAAGAATGAAATCGATTCACTATGTTGCGACCGTTGTTAGTGTATATCGAAAAGTGATAGATGCTTATTGTGCTGATCCAGACAACTTTAAGATTAAGCGTGAATGGCTCGAAGAACTTGATAAATGTGCTAATCGTGATACAGCGCCTGCATTTTTTGAAGGAATTCCAGGGTATAAAGAGCAAATGTTTGGAAACCATAGCAAGAAGACGAAATTTGACTTTGTTGGACTCGTGCTTGATTATGATCCGGAAACGAAAATGGTCACATTGCAGCAGCGTAACCATTTCAAGCCGGGTCAAGAAGTAGAGTTCTTCGGACCAGAAATAAATAATTTTACGCACGTCATCGATAAGATTTGGGACGAGGATGGAAATGAGTTAGATGCGGCTCGTCATCCACTACAAATTGTGAAATTTAAAGTGAACCAACCCGTTTACCCGAACAACATGATGCGAAAGGAGCTTTAGGAGGATGCGCAAGCCTGTTGTCATTGGTGTAACCGGAGGGTCCGGTTCAGGAAAAACAAGTGTTACCCGCTCGATTTATAATCGTTTTAAAGGACATTCCATTTTAATGATTGAGCAAGATTCTTATTATAAGGACCAGTCTCATCTTCCTTTTGAGGAGCGCTTAAAAACGAATTATGATCATCCGCTGGCTTTTGATAATGATTTACTATTTGAACATATTCAAACTCTGCAAAATTATCAATCGATTGAAAAGCCTGTATACGATTATGCACTCCATACCCGCTCTGAAGAGGTGGTAGTAGTTGAGCCTAGGGATGTTATTATCTTAGAAGGAATACTTGTATTAGAGGATGAACGATTAAGAAGTATTATGGATATTAAGCTTTATGTTGATACTGATGCAGATATTCGCATCATACGTCGTTTATCTCGTGATATTAAAGAGCGTGGTCGGACATTAGATTCTGTCATTGATCAATATGTAAATGTTGTTCGACCAATGCATAATCAGTTTATTGAGCCGACGAAGCGCTATGCTGATATTATTATTCCTGAAGGTGGACATAACCATGTGGCGATTGACTTGATGGTCACAAAGATTCAAACAATTCTTGAACAAAAATCAATTTTATGACACAATAGGCAGTAAATAAGAAAAACGGTTTCAAAAAATAGCACGGAGAGACTGGAGCGTTTTGTCTCTTACAGGCTATCATGGAAAAGGTCATTTTTTCTTATTCTAAACAAGGAGAATGGTTTCTTACACCTTAACTGCGCGCCCTGAAAAAATAAGGGCGCGCTCCTATGCATTTCACGAATAGGGTGTACGCTTGTTACATATAGTATTTTTTAACTGAGAAGGGAGATATCTACTCGTTAAAGAATACGAATAGAACCAAGGGCATTACACCCATCAATTTGTATGGGAGTGGTTTTTGTCCCTTTTTGATAAGTGGAACAATACCATTGCTCGAGATAAAAATATAAACATACACAATCTATATGGGGGTTGTGAAACTAGAAGGAGTGAAGGATTTTGGCTACAGAGAAAGTATTCCCGATGACATTAGCGGGAAAGGAAAAATTACAACAGGAATTAGAACATCTTAAATCAGTAAAGAGAAAAGAAGTGGTTGAAAGAATAAAGATTGCCCGTAGCTTCGGTGATTTATCTGAGAACTCTGAGTATGACTCCGCAAAAGAAGAGCAAGCATTTGTTGAAGGTAGAATTACAACCATTGAAAATATGATCCGCAATGCAAAAATTATTGAAGAAGATGAGTTAAGTGGTGATGTTGTGACGCTAGGTCGTTCAGTAACATTTGTAGAACTGCCGGATGGGGAAGAGGAAACATATACAATTGTTGGAAGTGCAGAAGCAGATCCATTTGAAGGGAAAATCTCTAATGATTCTCCGATTGCCAAAAGCTTATTAGGTAAAAAAGTCGATGATGAAGTAACGGTGCAAACCCCAGGTGGAGAAATGAACGTACGTATTACAAAAATTAAATAATAGGTTATATTAAACAATACTAATTGAGAAAACAGCTTTTTGCTCATTCCATGAAACAATCAGAGAGAAAATGAGCCAAAAATCAATACTGATATATAATTTCAAAGACAAATAATGAAAATTTATGGGATATTGTCCCTAATTTACGCAAATTACCTCTTTCGGTGGTTTGAAACGAAAACACCTCGTCAAAACTCTTGATGAGGTGTTTTTTATGTGGAGAAAAAGAATAATCGTTATGATTGTGATCATAATTTGTTCACTAACTGTGTTAATGGGCAGACTTGTTCAGTTGCAGCTCGCTTCAACAGAACATTTTTCCAAGCGTCAAGTAAATTTGATTGCGGCGAGCGTGAAGCAACGTTCACAAGAAATGATTATTGATAATGGAAGAGGAAGCTTTCTTGACCGGAATGGGGAGTATTTAGTCCATAAAAAGATGCCCGTTCTCATTCTCTTTCCGTTTTTAAAGAATATGACGTGGGATGTAGAAAGGGTAGCAGAAATTATGGAAGTTTCAGCAACCGCACTGCAACAGGCAATTGAAGAAGCGAAGGAACCGATAGCATTTGGCAACCCTGAAATTGTTACGTTAACTGATAAGCAAATGAGCGAAATTAATCGCCTTGAAATACCTGGTGTTTTTGCTGTGGAAAAAAAATATTCTTTAACAGATTATCCGGCTGAACAATTAATTGGAATAACAGGGCAAAATCCCGATACAATTAAAAAGAGATATCCAGATAAGGAACTGCCATTAAATACGCTCGTTGGCTTGACGGGTTTGGAAAAAAGCTTCGACGAATTTCTTCTTCCGGACGGCGAGTCAAAACTGGTCTATCATGTTGATGGTATCGGTGGACCATTGTTCGGAATTAATGTGAAATATGTTGAGCCGGCGAATCCGTTTTATCCTGTCAATGTGAAGACAACGTTGGACAAGAAGATGCAAGAGCTTGCCGAGGAGCTTGTCGATCAACATCAGATTAAAAGAGGGGGACTTGTACTTCTTGATATTGAAACCAATTCGATTCTCGCTCTTGTTTCGAGGCCGAATATTAACAAAAAGGCTCCATTTGAAGAAGAGGGTATTCATAATATGATGGTCAGTCAGCATATTCCAGGCTCCGTTTTTAAAACAGTTGTTGCGGCAGCAGCTATTGAGCGTGACCTTGATGATCCTACTAGGGAGTTTGATTGCGATAAAACGATCATGGGAAAAGAGGATCCGAATTATCAGCATGGCATGCTTAATTTTACAGAAAGCTTCGCTTTAAGCTGCAATAACACGTTTGGAACATTAGCAAAGGAATTGAAGGAGCTGGACGAGGGACTAATTGAAGATTATGCTAAAAAGCTATCTCTCATCGGTCCTGTTAGCTGGCAAGGAGATATTTATCATTTCGAGGATTTCAGACAAATTGCCGAGGAGGATAAAGGTCGAATTTTTTTAGATGAGTCTGCAAAAAAAGATGATAATTTTGTTGCGATGACTGGAATTGGACAACATGAAGTGAGGGTTACGCCGCTTGCAGTAGCTAATATGATGGCCACAATCGCTAGAGGAGGAAAGGGAGAAATGGTAAGAGTAGCTACAGGGATTGAATACCGGAATGGAACTTCCCTGCTACCATTTGAGGAAAAATCACTAGAGGATGCAGCTATTTCACCATATACGGCAATGAAACTACAAAAGCTCCTTCGTGAAGTTGTAGTGAATGAGGAGGGAACGGGAAGGGGGTTGCAAGGTCTTCCTTATGATGTTGCTGGCAAGTCAGGTACGGCGGAAACGGGAATTATCGATGGAGATAGGCAATTGTTAAACAAGTGGTTTGCCGGCTATTTTCCATTTGAACAACCGAAATACGCACTGGTTGCTGTTAATTTAGGTGTAGATGATTCAGGAGGCTCTGTTACCCCACTTTTCGCAGATATGGTGAAGGGTTTATACGAACTAGATCATCATGTGAATGAGGAGTCTGTTGAGTAGAAATAAAAGGATGCATTTTGAGGCTAGTTTCTCAATGAATAAAGGATTGGTGCTGATCTGAACGATAGTATCATCTTATCTAGGTGGTATATCCCTTCAAGTTTTTACGGAGACATGATAGAATGTTGTCATCCTTAAAAGTGAAAGTAGATTGATTGTGGCTTGGGGAGGGCAATAACGAATGAATAATGAATATGATAGCTCGCGATATCAGCGACGTACAAAAGAAAGAAAAAAGAATGTCATACTGAATAGTTTAATAGGTATCGTATTAATATTAATCATCCTTGTTTCTTACTACATTTTTTTCGGGAATAGGGATGAGGAAAATACGCAACAACAACAAGAAATTGAAACAGAAGAGCAGGCGGAGACTGAGGAATCACCAGAAGAAGCCGAAAAGGAATCAACAGTTGATGAGACTGAACCGAATGTAGATGCTGAAGAAGAGAAGACAAAAGAAGAGGTGGAACAATCCCCTCCTAATGACGAAGAAGAGATCGTCACAGAGGGTGGAAGTGATTCAAATGTGATTCGTACGATTGTAAACCCAAGCTGGGAACCTGTTGGAACTGTACAAACAGGGGTACATGTTAATCAATATGATGGAATTGACTGGGATGAGATGGTAAAAGCCATTCATTATGCGACGGGGCTAGCAGAAAATAATATGACGATTCATTTTTTAGGGAATAATGGACCGAATAAATCTGTCGGAACGGTTTATTCAAAAAACAAAGCAGAAATCTACCGCGTTTACATAGAATGGGTTGATGGCAAGGGCTGGAAACCGACGAAGGTAGAGGAATTGGCAGAAATTAGATAAATATAGTGAAATGAATGAAAGGAACAATGGAGCAGTGGATGATTGAATTTCTCAATCATTAGCTGCTCTATTTTTTATTTCTTTTATCGTCTGGCAAACTCCATGAAGTCAAGTAAGAATGGCGATCAAAAAATCCTTTTTTACTGAAAGAACTGCTTCTTTTCTAGTTGTACCGAGAACTAAAAAAAGTCAAATATTTCTAACATCCAGCGTTCCAAGGATTTTCGTTCGTGAAAATGCTATCAAGAAGCAACAAATTTTTTTGTGAAAACGAATCAATTTATTGCCTAGGGGTGTTTCATGTGGTACATTAAGAACGGATTTTCCATAAAAACATAGTATACTCATAGGAATTGTTATAATTTAAAATGTCAAATTTGGAGAGTGTAGATATGGGAAAAGAATTTATTGAGCTATTTGAAGAATGGGCTGACCACTATGATGAAACAGTAACCGGCCATGATCTGGAATATAAAGAAGTTTTTCGACATTATGAAGCAATTTTAGCTGAGGTAGCCAAACGCACTTTCGGGCATGTTATTGAATTTGGTCCTGGTACAGGAAATTTGACAGAAGAATTGCTTAAAAGAGGGAGAACGGTTACAGCTTTCGAACCTTCTCCAGCCATGAGGAAGCTTGCACAAGAAAAGATCGGAAATCGGGCAGAAATTAAAGAAGGCGATTTTCTAAGCTTTGAATTTAAAAAGAGTGTGCAATCCATTGTCAGTTCATATGCATTTCACCATTTAACAGACAAAGAAAAAGCGGAAGCTATCGCTGCTTATGGAAACATCCTCGAATTAGGTGGTAAAATAGTGTTTGCGGATACGATGTATCAATCAGTTGAAGCATATAAGCAGGCAATTAAAGACGCTAGCGAAAAAGGCTTTCACAATTTAGCAGAGGATCTGGAACGGGAATATTATACAACCATTCCCATTTTAAAGGAGATGCTAGAGGAGAATCATTTTACAGTATCCTTTGAAAAAATGAATGATTTTGTCTGGATTATGGAAGCATTAAAAAAATAAGAAAGAGGTATGAACATGACAATTGCCATAATTGGAGCCATGGAGGAAGAGGTTACACTATTAAGAGAGAAAATGGAGAATAGGACCGTAGAAACAATTGCCGGATGTGAATTTACTCTAGGTAAAATAGCTGGTGAAAAGGTTATTTTGCTTCGTTCAGGGATTGGCAAAGTAAATGCGGCAATGTCGACATCGATTTTATTAGTAAAATATAAGCCTGATTACGTTATCAATACAGGATCTGCTGGAGGTTTTCATCCTCAACTAAATGTTGGTGATATTGTCATTTCTGATGAGGTTCGTCATCATGATGTCGACGTGACTGCCTTTGGGTACGAATACGGGCAAGTTCCCCAGCTTCCGCCTGCTTTTGAAGCCAATGGTGAATTAGTTCAAATCGCGCAAAAGGCAGCGGCTGAAATCGATGAAGTTCAAGTTGTAACAGGTTTGATTGCAACAGGGGATTCTTTTATGAGTGATCCGAAACGCGTTGAGGCAATTAAAGATAAATTTGTTCATCTTCAAGCTGTTGAGATGGAAGCAGCTGCGATTGCTCAAGTGGCCTATCAGTTTGGAACACCATTTGTTATTATTCGGGCGCTTTCCGATATTGCAGGGAAGGAATCTGATCTGTCATTTGAACAATTTTTAGAAAAAGCTGCTGTTAATTCTGCCACACTAGTGCTTAAAATCGTGGCGGCGATTGCGAAAAACTAAAAAGAAATTTATACATTTGCGAAAACCGGAAGGATTAATATTTTAACGCGGCACTTTTGGCTATCCTAATATTGGTGGATTTAAGGAGAGTTATGCTCGCGAAAAAAGCCTTTCATAAAGGGTGAGAAGGTTGAACGTATATAAAAATATTCATGAGCTCATCGGTCGTACTCCAATGTTGGAGATTAGCCAATTTCCTCTTCCAGAAGGGGTTCGAATCTTCGCTAAGCTTGAGTTTTTTAATCCTGGAGGAAGCGTAAAGGATCGTTTAGGAGTGGAACTTCTTCATGAAGCGTTAGCGGCAGGAAAAATAAAGGAAGGCAGTACAATTATTGAGCCCACTGCTGGAAATACGGGAATTGGACTAGCGCTAGCTGCGATTCATTCTGGAATTCGAGTGATGGTTTGTGTTCCTGAAAAATTTAGTTTGGAAAAGCAAGAGTTAATGAAGGCTTTAGGAGCAGAAATCGTTCATACTCCGACAGAAGAGGGGATGCGAGGGGCGATTAAGAAGGCAGATGAATTGCTGCAACAAATTCCTAATTCATTTTCACCACAGCAATTTGCCAACCCAGCAAACCCTAGTACGTATTATAAAACGTTAGGGCCGGAAATTTGGGAGCAATTAGATGGACAGATTGATATATTTATTGCTGGAGCAGGTACGGGTGGTACCTTTATGGGAACTGCTCGGTATTTAAAGGAGCAGAATGAAGATATTAAAACAGTGATTGTAGAACCTGAAGGATCGATTTTAAACGGAGGCGAACCTGGGCCACATAAAACGGAAGGGATCGGTATGGAATTTCTCCCAGATTATATGGAGACAAGTTATTTTAACGCTATTCATACAGTCTTTGATAAAGATGCCTTTACGCTAGTCACAGAGCTTGCCAGGAGAGAAGGTTTACTAGTGGGGAGTTCTTCTGGAGCGGCCTTCTATGCTGCCTTAGAAGAAGCAAAAAAAGCTCCAAAAGGGACTAATATTGTCGTGATATTTCCAGATGGTAGTGAAAGATATTTAAGTAAGAAGATTTATGAAGGAGGGATTTAGGATGAAACGCAAAACAATGTTAATTCATGGTGGAATCTCAGGAGATCCTGCGACTGGTGCTGTTTCAGTACCGATTTATCAGGTAAGCACATATAAGCAGGATGGTGTTGGTGGTCATAAAGGCTTCGAATATTCTCGTACAGGAAACCCGACCCGTCATGCCCTAGAGGAGCTTATAAAAGAGGTGGAAGGGGGCCATGCTGGCTTTGCATTCGGTTCAGGAATGGCAGCGATTACTGCGGTTGTCATGTTATTTAATAGCGGCGACCACATTGTTTTGACCGATGATGTATATGGTGGTACCTATCGAGTCATCGCTAAAGTTTTGAACCGCTTTGGCATTGAAGCTACTTTTGTCGATACAAGTAATTTAGAGGAGATCGAAAAAGCAATCAAAGAAAATACAAAGGCCGTTTATATCGAGACACCGACGAATCCATTGCTGAAAATTACGGACATTCGCGAAGCCGCAAAGATAGCAAAAAGGCATCAGTTATTAACGATTGTGGATAATACATTTTCAACTCCATATTGGCAAAATCCAATTGAACTTGGAGCGGACATCGTTCTCCATAGTGCTACGAAATACATTGGCGGTCATTCTGATGTCGTTGCTGGATTGGTGGTTGTTAACAGCGAGAAGCTTGCTGAGGAGTTGCATTTCGTACAAAATTCTACAGGTGGAGTGTTAGGACCGCAAGATTCTTGGTTATTGATGAGAGGAATGAAAACGCTAGGCATTAGAATGGAAGAGACAGAGGTCAACACGAAAGAAATTGTTGCATTTCTTGAGCAGCATCCGCGTGTTCATAAAGTATACTATCCTGGTTTATCAACACATCCAAATCATGAAATTGCCAAAAACCAAGCAAGAGGATTCGGAGGAATGGTTTCCTTTGATGTCGGAAGTGAAGACAATGCAGATAAGCTCTTGCAAAGGGTTAAATATTTCACACTTGCAGAAAGTTTAGGAGCTGTGGAAAGTCTTATATCCGTGCCTGCTCGAATGACCCATGCCTCTATTCCAAAAGAGCGTCGTACTGCGTTAGGGATTACAGATGGATTAGTGCGAATCTCAGTAGGGTTAGAAGATGTGGAGGATTTGATTGACGATTTAAAACAAGGATTAGAAGAGGAATAAAAGCCTGTTTCATAAAATAGGCAAAAAAAAGGTTTACAATTATTAAAATTGTGGATATAATTACCACTAGAAGCGAAATATTCTAAAAGGAGGTCGAAGAAAATGATGAAGTCTAAAGGAATTTTATTAATTGAATCTGCAATTTCATATGCATTATTTTCACATTCGACCGATAAGGAATGGATCGCTTAAATTATGACCTTTTATAAATAAGCATTCATGCCGCAGGGAGAATTGTGTCCTGCGGCTTTTTATGCACTTTTTTAGCCGCAGCTCGAAAGCTCTGCGGCATTTTTGTGTCCAAAAAAGGTTATGTAAAGTGGAAGGAGGGTATTGATAATGATGAAGAATCAAAATAACAGGAAGCTTTCATCGTATCAATGCATGCTCGATGGTTTCAGTCCATCGCTAATGAATGGATTTAAAGGGGGTGATAGGTATGACGCTTAATATTTTATTCTTTACTGTGACAATCAAAAAACGAAACATGACGCTTGAAGAAGCAATTCGTGACCAGCAGGCAATGGATGCATATGAACAGGCAAAAACACGGGCATTGAACGCTCAACGCTTATTTTAAAACTTATCCTAAAAAAATGATAGAAAGGTGGGCATAATGATGATGTTTTTAATGCAAAGGAGAAATGGAGTATTTTGGGTGGAGAAGGATACTACCTAACGAAACGGCTAAAATGTTAGGAGTGAGCTTATGTATTTAAAGGTGTTGTTGTTGACCCTTGAATTTAGGCGGATAAAAAGAAAAATAAATAGTTTGCCTTAACAGAATGTTCACATTCCCCCAACGTTATTACGTTATAAATATGGTAAATTCAAATTAACAACATATTTGAATCATATGGGGTGTGGCAAATGTTTTCAATTGTGATGGGTTTTGTCGTCTGTGGAACAATCGGTTTTATTATTATATCGGAAGTGACAACTGCAGAGGAATAAAAAAGAAGAAACTTCTGAAAAGACAAAAAAAGTAGTGGTGAAGACGAATAGTTTTCACCACTACTTTTTTGAGGTTTGATTTTTCTCTAAAAGAAGCTGAAAAACCTCATTAATTGAAGTTTTCCTTCTTTGATGGCTTAGCAGGCCACTATCCAACTTACTAGAGGTGATTTCAATTCTTCCAAAAATAACATTCACTTTCTATCCCATTAACACGTTCTCCTTATTGGAGCATACAGAATTGCTTAATTTTGTTCAGGCGTATGGAGAAATCACAAATTAATTCTCCTCGCTTCTTAGCTGCGTTTATTTCCTTTTGTTGTTTTAATGTAACAGGAATGATAGTATACCTATTAACCAAACATCCTATGTTTTATAATGCTAATATCGGAGGAAAGATTCATGCTTCAGAAACCAAATCGGCAAACGCTTGTTGAGCAAGTTGCATCACAAATGGAAAGTTTAATCGAATCTGGTAAATGGGAAGTAGGGATGCGCATTCCAGCAGAGCCAGAGTTAATGAAAGAGTTGAATATTAGCCGAAATACGTTAAGGGAAGCCATTCGGGCATTAATACATTCGGGACTTTTGAAGACGAAACAAGGTGACGGAACCTATGTCTGCTCTTCAAGTGCTTTAGGTGTCGTGATGAAAAAACGCATTATGCGTTCGGATACGTTGCAAACGTTAGAAGTGAGACATGCTCTCGAACGTGAGGGAGCTCATCTAGCTGCACAGCGCAGAACAAACGGCGAGGCGCGTGAACTTCTTGTTCAGTTGGAACGGTGTGAGGAAGCGGCAAAGTCAGATGATATTGACCGTTTTGTAACGGCTGATATACATTTACATCAATTAATCGTCAAGGCGTCTCATAATGAAATATTGATTGAAATATACAGCCACATTGCTGAAGCATTGCAAGATTCAATTACAAGCTTGACTCGTTATGAAGCAGGAGCGGATTTCTTGGAAATACATCGTCAATTGGTCGAAGCGATTGTCGACCCAGGACGCTGATCGTGCTGTAGAAGCTGTTCATTGCTATATCCAGGAATCAAAAGATGTTATCACAGAAGAACAGGAGAGGAGCAACCATGACTGTACACAGTGATGCAAAGTTAACTGCTTCAAAGCAGTCGTTCTCATTGGGATGGCCGATTATCATAGGTGTCGTCCTTATTTCATTGACGATGAGGTCACCGTTAACGTCGGTAGGCCCATTGAGCGGATCCATTCGTGAATCGCTTGAGTTGTCAAATACTGCGACCGGCCTGCTTACAACATTGCCGTTGCTTGCTTTCGCGTTTCTTTCACCGTTCGCGCCTATTTTAGCGCGTCGTTTCGGGATGGAGCGAATCATGCTATATGCATTGATATTGTTAATGTTTGGTATCGCAATCCGTACGTTGCCAGCAATCATTCCTATGTTTGCTGGCATCATTTTGCTTGGACTCGCGATTGCTGTATGCAACGTGCTAATTCCAAGTTTGATTAAACGGGATTTTCCTCGTAAAGTCGGTTTAATGACAGGGATGTATTCAGTGTCCATGGATTTATGCGGTGCGATTGCATCGGGTGTGAGTATCCCGCTTGCCCACAATCTCGGTTTAGGTTGGAATGGCGCGCTTGGAATTTGGGGATTGCCCGTTCTGATCGCCACGCTATTTTGGCTACCTCAAGTTCGAGTGAGTCAAGCCTCAGTGGGGCTGGCAAGTAGCAGTGTGTCGGTTCGGCGAAGTCTGTGGCGTTCACCGCTGGCTTGGACGATTACACTTTTTATGGGATTACAGTCACTGCTTTTTTATGTATTGATTGCTTGGTTACCTGAAATCATGACAAGTCGAGGCTTAAGTGAGGACAGCGCTGGTTGGATGCTCTTTTTATTTCAAATGGCATCGCTCCCCGTATCATTCTTTGTGCCGATCGTTGCAGGACGCATGAAGAACCAACGTGTGCTCGTTTTAATCATGGCTTTCCTGTTTTTGGTTTCATTAGGTGGTTTTTATTTCGGCGATAATAGACTTATTTCGTTATGGACAATTTTATTAGGAATTGCTGGGGGATGTGCGTTCAGTTTAGCTATGATCTTTTTGAGTTTACGGACGAAAAATGCCTCCGATGCCGCTTCTTTATCCGGTATGTCTCAATCGGTTGGGTATTTGCTGGCAGCGACAGGACCGACCTTGTTTGGTTTGTTCCATGACATTACGGCTAGCTGGAACCTTCCACTCTTATTGTTGCTAATGGTCAGTGTTCTCCTGTTTATATTTGGTCTAGGTGCCTCAAATGATCGTATAGTTTAAGAGGTTTTTCCAGAAAAGCTCATAATAAGAAAACTTACAAACTGTAGAAACTAAATAAAAGAGAAAAATCTCTAAAAATTTATCCTAATGAATCGGTTGGAAAAATGAAATAGAAGCCGGATTTATAGACCGGCTTCTACATGTTTTATTTTCCTTCTTTCCGTTTTTCTTTCTCCGCTCGATAAAATTCATGAAACATCTTCATCAGTGCACGCTTTTCAATCCGGGACACATAACTCCGGGAAATTCCAAGCTCTTTCGCGATTTCTCTCTGTGTTTTTTCCTTTTTTAAATCTAAACCGAATCGGCCGACAATCACTTCCCGTTCACGACCATCCAATACATCAATATATTCCTTGACCTTTTCCAATTCCATATTCAATTGAATGGTGTCGATGACATCTTCTGAATCAGATTTTAATACATCAATGAGAGAAATTTCATTCCCTTCTTTGTCCTGTCCAATCGGATCATGAAGGGAAACATCCTTTTTTGTCTTTTTCAAAGCCCGCAAGTGCATTAAAATCTCATTCTCAATACAACGAGCAGCATAGGTGGCAAGCTTTGTTCCTTTTCCCTCAGAATAACTCTCAATCGCTTTTATTAATCCGATCGTACCGATGGAAATCAAATCCTCTGAGTCCTCACCTGTATTTTCAAATTTTTTAACAATATGGGCTACAAGTCGTAAGTTATGCTCGATTAGCATATTACGAGCATGACTATCTCCTTCAGCCATTAAACGCAAAAACTTTTTTTCATCTTCAGGTGATAATGGTTGAGGAAAGGCGTTGTTCTTTACATAAGAGACAAGAAAAAAAATCTCTTTAATTAAGACTCCAAGTGCAGTCAAAATTCCAGACATATTGGCACCTCCGCTAATGTAACATTCGCCTATAACTAATACCTATGTAAAAGCGTGTTTGTTTTTGTCTGTCCCATAAAGATATTTTTTATGATTTCAAAGTCTTTCTATTTTCTCATTTGAACAGAAATCGACAGTTGCCTATACAGATGGCAGGCTGTTGAATAGATTATGAAGAGAGGATTTAGTGGAGTCTTGATTAAAGGAGGTTGTGAGATGGCTTACGGATATCCTGGTCCTTATGCATATCCATCCCCTTATCCACCTCCATACTATCCTGGAAGTGGTGCTTGGGCGGCGTTATGGATTGTTTTGTTCGTCCTTTTATTAATTTTCTTTGGATGGTGGTACTTCGGGGGGTCCTATCGTTAAGGCGGAAAGTTAATACTATCTATCTTTTAGCAGTAGGCAAAATGCTTGCTGCTTCCATTTTGGCACTAGTAATCTTTAGACTAACGAAATATATTGTGATATACTAAAAAGAAATTTCTGAAAAAAATAAATTTTTTAATTTAGTGTTTATAAATGGGAGGAAATTACATGGGGACGAATACATATTCAGAAGTATGGGATTTAGATGTTTTTTTTGAAGGAGGAAGTGGCTCCCCCCAATTTGCGCAGCATTTGCAGGAAACGAAGCAGCTCGTTGCAGAATTTAAAGCGCTCGTTTCGAACTGGGAACCGAAAAATGAGGTGCGAGAAGATGCAATGGATTTAAAGGCAATCGTTGATAGATTTGAAGTCGTCACAAAAAAAGTTCGTCAAGCGGGTGCATTTGTAAGTTGTTTACAAGCTCAAAATACAGAGGACTCAAAGGCTGCTCTTTTAAGAGGAAATGTCACGGGTCTAAATGCTGAATTCCAAATTGTTTTGACAGAGTTAAACCAAAAGTTAACGACGATTCATGATGATGTCTGGACTGGCATTGTGGCCCAAGATCGTTTAAAGGAGCTTTCTTTCGTCTTATCTGAAGGAAGACGTTCAGCGAGTGAAAGGCTTTCAAAGGGCGAGGAAACACTTATTAATGCTTTAAGTGTTGATGGATATCATGGCTGGGGTCAAATGTATGATGTCATTGTCGGTACAATGAAAGTAAATGTGAATGAGGATGGAACAAACAAGGCGTTGTCAGTAGGGCAAGCTGCAAACAAATTTTCTAACCCAGACAGAAGTGTGCGTAAGAATGTCTTTGCAGCTTGGGAAACCGCTTGGGCTGATAAATCCACTTATCTGGCAAAAACATTAAATCATTTAGCTGGTTTTCGTTTAAATGTGTATAAGCAACGAGATTGGGAAGAGGTACTGAAAGAACCGCTTGATATTAATCGAATGAAAAAAGAAACATTGGATGCGATGTGGCAAGTAATCGCAGATAATAAAATGCCTCTTGTGAAATTCTTGGAGAGAAAAGCAAAGCTGCTTGGTCTTGGTAAATTAAGTTGGTATGACTTGGATGCACCACTTGGCCAAGCTGAAAGCAAAATTTCATATCAAGAAGGGGCAAAGTTCATCCTCGAGCATTTCTCTAAATTTGGGGATGAAATGACAACATTTGCGAAAAAAGCATTTGAAGAGAGATGGATTGAGGCGGAGGATCGAGATGGAAAAAGTCCTGGTGGTTTCCATACATATTTCCCTGAAGACAGCCAGTCAAGAATCTTTATGACGTATTCAGGCACTCCCTCCAATGTTTCCACATTGGCTCATGAGTTAGGACACGGCTTCCATACATATGCAATGAGAGATTTACATACATTAAATCGTCATTATGCGATGAATGTTGCGGAGACAGCGTCCACATTTGCAGAGATGATTGTTGCAGACGCTTCCGTGAAAAATGCAAGCTCTGAAGAGGAGAAGCTTGCACTTCTTGAAGATAAGATTCAACGTTCGGTAGCTCTTTTGATGAATATCCATTCCCGTTTTCTTTTTGAAACAAGATTCTATGAAGAAAGAAAAGGGGGTACTGTTAGTGTGGAGCGCTTAAATGAATTAATGACAGAGGCGCAAAAAGAAGCTTACGGTGGAGCGCTTGAAGAATACCATCCTTTATTCTGGGCTTCAAAGCTACACTTTTACATTACAGGTGTACCTTTTTACAATTTCCCGTACACTTTCGGTTATCTCTTCTCATTAGGCATTTATGCGAAAGCTTTAGAAGAAGGGAGAGGGTACGAAGAAAGATATATTGCTTTATTAAAAGATACAGCCTCAATGACTGTGGAAGATTTGGCTCTTAAACATCTAAATGTCGATTTAACAAAACCTGATTTTTGGCAGAGAGCTGTTCAACTTTGCATCGATGATGTTGAAGAATTTTTACGATTGACAGAAGGAAAATAACGAAGTAAAGATAGCACTCAGAGATGGGTGCTGTTTTTTGTTATAGGGTTTGAATTTGTGGTTGCGGTTTCCATGATACCTTCCCTCGAGCTCAAGCTGTGAAAGCATAACAAGGTGACACTTTGGAATTAACCTCTGATATATGGACATTGTTTCTAACAAGTTCTGCCCCTGTTATATGTCAGTGATGATTTTGTTTATTTTCTCCCTGAACCGATGAAACGAGAGGAGATAACGTGTTTTCTGCCATCGTTTCATCGGTTCAGGAGACCTTTCAGTATGACGATAAGTCGTGTGAAATCAAAGCTTTACACGCATTCAGTTTATTAACAATTCGGTTTAAGAAAGCTAATGTTTTAATAATGGTCATGGTTACCTGAGTCTCATCAAGGTAATAAATATGGTATGATAAAGCGGGTAAGGTAGTATAGCTGAAATTAAAATAGTATGGTACAATACAGTTTTGTCTAAACGTCGTTATATAATGGGTTAATTAATGGAGGAATGCGATTTGATTCAATGGTTTTACCGAAATTTAATTGAATTAACGAATGGAAGGTGGACATCATTTTTGTTGAAAAAATTGGCTCAATCGAGAGCAAGTCGATTGTTCATTCCTTCTTTTGCAAAAATATACAAGGTCAATGTACATGAAATGGCAACCCCGATAGAAGAGTTCGCGACTCTACATGATTTTTTCATTCGAAAATTGAAAATCGGAGCTCGGACGATTGATGCTCGTGTAAACTCGATTGTAAGTCCGGTAGACGCCGTATTAGAAGATATCGGCTCGATTTCAACTGAACTAACCTTGACCGTTAAAGGGAAGCAATACTCCGTCCTGGAAATGCTTGGTAGCGATGATAAAGCACGAAAATATATGAACGGTACTTACTTCCTGCTCTATTTAAGTCCTAGTCACTATCATCGCATCCATAGCCCACTCTCAGGAAAAGTGGTGGGTGAATGGACTTTAGGTAAGAAGTCGTACCCTGTAAACCGCCATGGACTTAAGTATGGCAGAGACACGCTAGCAAAAAATTATCGTAAAATTACAGAAGTTGAACATGATTCCGGTGTAGCAGCGATTGTGAAAGTGGGCGCGATGTTTGTTAATTCGATTGAATCGATTCATATGGGTGAGCAATTGGAAAAAGGCGAGGAAATTGCCTATTTCACTTTTGGCTCGACCGTGATCCTCTTATTTAACCCTGATTCAATTGAACCGGTGCAAAATCATGTAACACCAAGGGAAGTAAGAGTTGGTGATGTGCTTGGCTATATGCGATCCAAGCAAAATTAACAAAAAGAAAAGCCCTTTTGGGCAATGGTAAATTATGAAGAGGCTTTTATTTTATGAGTTAAAGAACGACGGTGAATTTCTGTTTCAATTAGAAGGATGAAGTCTTTTGATAAATTTAATTCTTTCGCTTTGAAATAGGATTCAACTAGTAGTTCATCTGACAGCTTTCTCATGTCAGAATTCACCTCCTCGATTACTCGTTCTAATAAAGGGTGAATATACATATTATGTAAGTTCCCTTAGCTGTATTCTTACTCTAACAAAAATATGAAGGTAGAACAACCGTTCCGTTTATCCACAACGTATGGTGGATAAGTTGTGATTAATTTGTTTATAAGTTATAGAAAACTATATAAATCAATGTGGGATATGTGAATAAAGTTATCCACAACTGTTGAAAAGAGGCTTTTTGTGTCGAAAAGTTTTTCCGCTTTCGTGATTTTGTACTTCATTTCGACGTATTCTGACGCGACCTCCTTCATTTCTGCAGGGAGCGGTTCGTCTAATAGAATTGCTTGCACTCCTTCTTACACAAAAGTTAAAATTGGGAATAAAAACTGAGATAAAGAAATTGAGGTGTCTATCATTGTTGAAGATATTTTTACCGGATCAGCATGTAAAAAGTATATTCCAAATCACTCCTGAAAGTTTAAAGGAGCAAGGGATAAAGGGAATTATAACGGATCTGGATAATACTCTAGTGGAATGGGATCGTCCTAATGCAACGCCAAAATTAACGGAATGGTTTGAAATGATGCGAAAGGAAAATATTCGCATCACCATCGTTTCGAATAATAATCGAGAAAGGGTCCAAGCTTTTTCCGATCCTCTTAATATTCCGTTTATTTTTCAAGCCCGTAAACCACTTGTAAGAGCTTTTCATAGGGCTGTTCAAAACATGGGGTTGAGGAAGGAAGAGACCGTTGTGATTGGTGATCAATTACTGACGGACGTACTAGGCGGTAATCGCGGTGGATTTCATACAATATTAGTCGTACCAGTTGCATCAACCGATGGCTTTTGGACAAAATTTAATCGCATGATCGAAAGAAGAATATTAAATTGGTTTCGTAAAAAAGGCATGATTGTATGGGAGGAAAAATCTTGAGTGAGCAATACATTTGTATAGGTTGTGGAGTTAAAATTCAAACGGAGGATAAGGAGCAAATTGGCTATGCGCCAAAATCGTCTCTTGATAAAGAGGAAGTTGTTTGTCAAAGATGTTTTCGTTTGAAGCATTATAACGAAGTGCAGGATGTAAATTTAACGGATGACGATTTTTTAAAAATACTCAATGAACTTGGAAAAAGAGACGCGCTCATTGTAAAAATTGTTGATATATTTGATTTTAACGGTAGTTGGCTTCCTGGTTTGCATCGTTTTGTCGGAGATAACCCAATTGTTCTAATCGGCAATAAGGTTGATCTTTTGCCTCACTCTGTTAAACCGAATAAATTGATAAACTGGATGAAGCAAGAAGCCAAGGAATTAGGGCTGAAGCCAAAGGATGTTTTTCTCGTTAGTGCGGAGAAGGGGCATTTTATTAAAGAAGTAACGGAAGCGATCGACAGGTATCGTGAAGGGAAGGATGTCTATGTCGTTGGCTGTACGAATGTTGGGAAATCAACCTTTATAAATCGCATTTTAAAAGAAGTAACGGGAGAGGGCGATGTTATTACAACCTCCCACTTCCCAGGAACAACGCTTGATATGATTGAAATCCCTTTAGCGGACGGGAAATTTTTGGTAGATACGCCGGGAATTATCAACCATCATCAGATGGCCCATTATATTGATAAAAGAGATTTAAAAGTAATCACTCCGAAAAAGGAAATTAAACCGAAAATTTATCAATTAAATGAAGGGCAGACACTCTTTTTTGGGGGCTTAGCCCGCTTTGACTATATTAGTGGCGGCCGAAGTTCGTTTGTTTGTCATGTTTCGAATCATATCCAAATTCATCGTACAAAGCTTGAGAAGGCTTCGGATCTTTATGAAAGGCATAAAGGAGAAATGCTGACTCCACCGCGTAAGGAGCAGCTTGATTCATTCCCACCGCTCATTAAGCATGAATTCACGATTAAAGAAGGGAAAACGGATATTGTTTTTTCAGGACTTGGCTGGATTACTGTCAATGATCCTGGGGCCAAAGTAGCGGTCTACGTGCCAAAAGGTGTCCACGCACTGCTTCGCAAGTCACTTATATAAGAATAGAAAGGATTGGGGAGGGGAATGAAAAAATTATACGCTGTAATTGGAAATCCAATTGCCCATTCGATGTCACCTCTCATGCATAATGATTTATTTCAGCACCATGGAATCGATGCCCATTATCACGCATTTGCGATTAAAGAAGAGGATTTGGCTGATGCGGTTAAAGGATTTCGCGCAATGAACATAAGTGGATTTAATGTAACTGTACCCCATAAAGTTGCCATTATTTCACTGCTCGACGGTGTTGACCCACTGGCGCGTTCGATTGGAGCTGTTAATACGGTAGTGAATGAAAATGGACGACTAATTGGGTACAATACCGATGGAAGTGGTTATGTTAAAGCTCTCAAATCAGAGTTGCAAGGCCTTAACGAGAAGAAGGTGTTAATGATTGGTGCTGGAGGGGCAGCGCGGGCGATATATTTTACCCTTGCATTTGAAGGTGTCGCCCATATTGATCTGACAAATAGAACTCCGATAAAAGCGGAGCGTCTTGTTGAAGAATGTCCGTATCATGCTAAATCGAATATTATTAGTCTGAATGAGGCGGAAGAGCAATTGGCAGCATATGATATTATTATTCAAACAACATCTCTTGGTATGTCTCCGAATTCTGAATGCAAAGTATTATCTTTACATAATTTAAAGGAAAGTGCTTTTGTGAGTGATATTATTTACAACCCGTTAGAAACAGAGCTTTTACGTCAGGCTAAAAACAAAGGTGCAAAAACGCAAAATGGGATTCAAATGTTTGTTCAGCAGGGGGCGCTTGCTTTTGAAAAATGGACAAATGTAATGCCGGATATTAAACGGATGACGAATAGAGTGTTACAACAACTAGGAGGAACTATATGTTAACTGGAAAACAAAAAAGATTTCTTCGCTCGAAGGCACATCATCTTAACCCGATATTTCAAGTGGGTAAAGGCGGAGTGAATGAAAATATGATGAAGCAAATTAGTGAAGCGCTTGAAGCAAGGGAACTTTTGAAAGTAAGCGTGCTTCAAAATTGTGACGAAGAGCGCGGCACGGTCGCAGAAAAGCTCGCAGAAGGCTGCGGAGCAGAACTTGTTCAAGTAATTGGTAACACAATTGTTCTTTACAAAGAATCGAAAGATAATAAAGAGATAGTGCTGCCTTAATGGTTCTTAAAAACAGGCGATTAGATCCACGGAGGATAGCTAATATAGCCTGTATTTTCTTCGGAAATGATCACAAAGATTATGAGTTCGTATTTTTTAGGTAGGGTGCTAGAGCCTATCTGAGTGGTTTGGAGGTGTGTGAATGAGGAAGATTGGATTATTAGGAGGAACATTTGACCCTCCACACCATGGTCATCTTCTCATTGCAAACGAGGTTTTTCATGAACTGGAGCTTGATGAGATATGGTTTCTTCCTAATCAGGAGCCTCCTCACAAGAAAAAATCCGCTCTGATTTCAACTGAGGATCGATTGAATATGCTAAAATTAGCGCTTGAAGATGTCGCCTATTTTAAAATTGAAACGATTGAACTGGAGCGTCCTGGCCCGTCATATACGTACGACACCATTCAGCAATTAAAAAAACTGCATCCTGATAAGAGCTTTTATTTTATTATTGGAGCGGATATGGTTGAGTATTTGCCTAAATGGTATAAAATAGATGAATTGGTGCATATGGTTTCTTTTGTCGGGGTAAATAGACCAACTTATCAAGACAAAACTTCGTATCCGATTATTCATATTGATATTCCGGAATTTCAAGTTTCATCTAGTTTAATTAGGGAGAGAATTCAAGAAGGGAAATCGATCCGCTATTTGCTTCCAGACTCCCTGATTGAATATTTGAAGGAGAATCATTTATATGAATCAAAGTGAAGCGTTGGCAATCGTTAAAGAGCATTTAACAGAGCATAGATATCAACATACGATCGGTGTTATGGAAACAGCAATACTTTTAGCCCGTCAATATGATGTAGATGAGAAAAAAGCGGAAATCGCCGCCATTTTTCATGATTATGCGAAGTTTCGGCCAAAAGAAGAAATGAAACAAATCATTGTGGCAGAAAAAATGGCGCCTGAGCTGCTCCAATATAACAGTGAATTATGGCATGCTCCAGTCGGTGCTTTCTTGGTTGAAAAGGAAGTTGGTATTGTGGATATGGAGATCTTAAATGCGATAAAATATCATACCTCTGGTCGAGTAGGAATGTCTATGCTGGAAAAAATTATTTATTTAGCCGACTATATTGAGCCAGGGCGGCAGTTTCCAGGAGTTGAAGAAGTTAGGGAGCTTGCCAAAAAGGATTTGCAGCTTGCATTAATAAGAGCAGTGCAAAACACGATTTCATTTCTAATGAAAAAAAATCAGCCTGTATTCCCAGATACATTTCACACTTACAATGATCTAATTGCAAATAGGAGGACTATAGTAGATGAATGATAACCAATTATTAACGATAGCGGTAAAAGCTGCTGATGATAAGCGTGCAGAGGATATTGTTGCACTTAATATGAAAGGGATTTCTTTAATTGCCGATTATTTTATAATTTGCCACGGGAACTCTGACAAACAAGTGCAAGCAATCGCGCGGGAAATAAAAGAAAAAGCTGTAGAAAATCATTATGACGTGAAGCGAATGGAAGGCTATGATGAAGCAAAATGGATTTTAATTGACCTTGGTGATGTTGTTGCACATGTCTTTCATCGCGATGAAAGAAGCTATTATAATTTGGAACGTCTTTGGGGGGATGCCCCTACCCTTAATATTCAGAGTGAACTCTCATGACTTATGAGCGATTTGCCTATTTATACGATGAGTTAATGAAAGATGTTCCGTATGAACAATGGGTTCGCATCGTTAATGATAGTTGCCAAAAATACAATGTTTCTGGGAAAAAGCTGTTAGACCTAGCATGTGGCACAGGAGAATTATCACTTCGTTTGCAAAAGAACGGTTATACAGTGTCGGGTGTCGATCTATCTGCTGACATGCTCACTGTTGCACAGGCAAAGGCCGTTGATGAAGGACTAGCGATTGATTTTTTTCAGCAAAATATGGTTGAGCTTGATTTGCTGACAAAATACGATGTAATAGGCATATTTTGCGATTCTTTAAACTATTTGCAGACAGAGGAAGAAGTGAAGCAAACCTTCCATCAAATTAAGCAGTTTCTCAAAAAAGATGGTTTATTAATTTTTGATGTTCACTCCCTTTATAAAATAAATGAAATCTTCCTAAATGAAACATTTACGTATGATGATGGTCGTATTTGTTACATTTGGAACTGCTTTGCAGGAGAATATCCCCATAGTGTGGAGCATGAATTGACCTTTTTTGTTGAGGATTCTTCAGGAAAGTATGAGCGGATTGACGAGAATCATACTCAACGCTCATTTGCACTTGAAACATATGAGCAATGGTTAACTGAAGCTGGTTTCACTGTGCTCGAAACAATTGGGGATTTTGCAGGGGAACCACAAGCCAATTCTGAACGTGTTTTTTTTGTTGTAGCTCATAAATGATAATTTTGGGCCGTATTTGTTTTTACATAGAAGCGCTGGGATTTTGAACTGTACTTAATGCAGTTCAGAGTCTCGGCGTTTTTTGGTTCTTCTGAAAATCTACACAAAACTCGCAATCTGTTCAAACCGATGCAATTTCACACGATCGAACCAACCCGGTTCCATTCAGGCTCTCCTGTGGAAATTCCCTACATTTGCGCTTTATTACGAATTTCTAGGAAGGACATTCGAAAAGAGCAAGGATGGATTTATGCCTCTTGCTTTATTTTTTGAACCTGAAGTTCTCTCCAGTTTGTACGGTGATGAGCACGAAGGATAAGGACTTTGAATTGATCATCATAAGAACAATCTGCCTTCCGATTGTTCCGAAGGTGCCCCACGCTGTTATTCTAACCACCTGCTTTTTACAAGTGGTTAGTTTCAGTTTTATCTATCTTATTCATGCTGTTTTTCTCAATGTCACTTAGCACATGGTTGCGTGGTAAATGACAATGCTCTCTTAAAAACCAAAAACAACATACCAACTTGGACAGGTATGTTGCTTTTGACACAAAATCGTTACAATTCTTTTCGTTTGTGAAAGGATTTCATCGTAATAAATCGAATTATTAAGTTAATATCTTGGACTCTTTTGTCCTTCTGCTGTGGCGAATGCTGCATTGACCTCTTGTAAATCTTCAGCAAACTTTACATGTGTTGCCTGAAACAGATGCTCAAATACTGCTCCAAGCTCATCTTCTAATACTTTAATCCCTTCTCCTGTTACTCCACCTTTTACACTAACCTTTTCTTGTAAAGATTCAAAAGTATAGAACTGTTTGCTGAGGAGAGCACCTAGCCCTATCAGCATTTCACCTGCCATTTTTGTTGCTGTCTCCCGGTCTATATTGGTCTCAGATACGGCAGCATCAATGAATCTTCTTGTTAAATAAGTAAAGAATGCCGGTCCGCAGCTTACGATGTCAGATGAAACCCGCGTTATATCTTCATCAATGATGATCGGGGTGGAAATTTTCTCGAATAATTGTATTAAGTACTGTTGCCACTGAGGTTCGCATTGTTCGCTAAAGGTAAGAAGTGAGACTCCGGCTAACGCTCGGTTGGTAATGCTTGGGATTGCCCGAGCTGTTGAACAAGGAAGAAGCGATGCTAGTAATGAAGTGTTGAGTGGACTCGTAATAGAAGTTACACATTGTGCCTTGTTTAAAAAGGGAAGTATTTCTTGGATTACATCATGCATATTTCCCGGCTTCACACAAAGGAAAAGAAGGTCTGCTTCCTTTGCGACATCTGTAACATCATGGACTATGTTAATCTCTGGATAAAGCTTCTGGATCGCAACAGCCTTCGAAATCGTACGATTGGTCATAATGATCGAAGAAGGGGATAAGGCTTTTCCGTCGATAAAGGCTTCGATCATAATTCTCCCCATGTTGCCTGTACCAATGATCCCAATTTTCATGATTACAGCCCTCCTTCTTTATTTACACACCTCAAAATTAACCCATTAGTATAACAATATGAATTTTGCAATTGAAATATGTCAAGGAAAGGAAGATGGTAAATGGTAGAGTGGATAAAAGAGCGAAAAAAACCCCTTGCTATTGTGGCTGTTTTAGCAGGGCTTTTAAGCTATTATCTGTTTTTTTCCGGAGCTGCTAACGATAATGAGAGAGTTGATGAAAGCTGGGATTCCTCGGCTGAGCCATTGCAAGAAGAGTTAAACGAGATAGAAGAACATGAAGATCAGGATATATTGGTTGATGTGAAAGGGGCGGTGCAGCGACCAGGAGTATATAGAGCTACTGCTGGTGATCGGATCAAAGATGTGATTGAAAGTGCAGGAGGGATAACAAAAGATGCCAATCCTGATGCGACTAATTTCGCTATGAGAGTAACGGATGAGATGGTTGTATATGTTCCGACGATTGGAGAAGAGGATGCTCTAGGAGAGGGGGGCATGATGGATGGAGGGATTGATTCTGCTAATCAAAAAATCAATATTAACAAGGCGACTGCTGATGAATTAGAAACATTACCAGGGATAGGACCAGCGAAAGCACAGGCGATTATTGAGTATCGTGAAAGTAACGGGGCATTTAAAGCGATAGAGGATATTATGTCCATTAGTGGATTTGGTGAGAAGACGTTTGAAAAATTAAAGGAAAGCATTGTCGTAAAGTAGGAAGAATTTTTACGATACTGCCATAATTTCAAATTGACGAGTCTTCTTCTTTCCCATTAAACTGAAGGTAAGTCAGAAAAAAGGGTGAGACATTTGAGTGATAACAGGTTAACTTGGGATCAGTATTTTATGCTGAATGCCCATCTCATAAGTATGAGAAGCACATGCAATCGATTAAATGTTGGTTCAGTGCTCGTAAAAAATAATCGTATTATTAGTACAGGCTATAATGGGGGGATTAGTGGAGAAGACCACTGTTTAGATGCAGGTTGCTTCGTTGAAAATAATCATTGCTTAAGATGCCTTCATGCAGAAGAGAATGCTATTTTGCAATGTGCTTTACAAGGGGTTTCGACAAAGGGGAGTCAGATTTATGTGACCCATTTTCCTTGTGTCCATTGCATGAAGAAAATTCTCCAAGCTGGCATTACAAAAATTTATTACAATTATGATTATAAAAATCATGACTATTGCTATCATCTCCTAGAAATTAGCAACGTTGAGGCCATCAAAATGGAAGTGCAAATTGAAAATTACAGTGATGATATACGAAATTCCGCTGGCGGATTAAAGTGGGATTTTCAACCTTTATAAGGGGGTAGACGTAATTTTTACTTTTTTTGGAAGTGCAGTTCTCACAGGGGATTATCCTTTATAAGTGGGACTGCCTCTCTCCTTTCGAAAGGAGGATGTAGTTGAAAGGGAAGTATATTTTTGTTGCGTTGGCTGCGCTTTTTGGAATATTATTCGCTTTAGAAGGATTCGTTTTTTTAGGTGCATTTTTCCTCTTTGGCCTCTCTTTGTTTATCCTCAAAAGAAGTTCTTTACCACAATTACTCCTCTTGCTAAGCGTATTTTCCCTCTTTTTTTTACAAGCGAAAATATATGATGACAGCAATCAATCTCGGATAAACGGTGAGGAGAAGCAATTTCTAATTTCCCTCCAAACGCCAATCAAAATAGACGGAGATTTTTTTACCGCTTATGGAAAAGATAAAGCTTCGGAGGAAAAGCTTGTCTTGCAATATCGGCTTTCTAGCATAGCTGAAAAAGCTAATTTTTCGAAACTGACGGTTGGCTCAGTTTGTCAGGTAGAGGGGCAATTGAAAGAACCGGAGCCACCAGGAAACCCACAAATGTTTAATTATCAGGAGCATTTGCGCCACCGGCAAATATTTTGGATTTTAGAGGTAGAAAAGTTAACCCCAGCAAGCTGTCAGGAGCAAAACAATCCTTTGCTTTTACTTCAAAAAGTAAGACAAACGGGCATTCAATTTATCGCTGAACAATTACCTGAAAATTCAGCTCCTTTAGTGATGGCGCTCGTATTCGGAGAACGGAATTTCATCCATGACGAATTAATCGAAGCGTACCAACGGTTAGGAATTATTCATTTATTGGCGATTTCTGGTCTACATGTTGGGATGCTTATGGGTTTTTTATTTTATTGCGGGTTGAGATGCAATATTTCTAGGGAGAAAATGGCGCTCGTTTTAATGTTGGTTTTACCCGTTTATATTGTTTTGACGGGAGGGGCACCATCGGTCATTCGTGCCTGTTTTATGATGTTGCTTGCCCTACTTCTCTTGAAGTTAACAAGAAAAAAACTCATTCCTGCCGATGTAATAAGCATTGTCTTTCTTGTTTATTGTTTTATCACGCCGTTTGCCATTTATAATGTGGGCTTTCAACTATCCTTTGCTGTAAGTGCAACTTTAGTTTTCTCTCGTCTTATTTTGCTTCGTTATATAAATAGGCCTTTCATATTATTATTTGTCACTTCCTTCATTGCTCAGGTCGCTTCCATTCCGATTATGCTTTATCATTTTTATGAATTTTCCCTCATTTCCTTTATCGCAAATATTATTTACGTCCCTCTTTATTCAGTTGTGATTCTTCCCTTGGCTCTTGTTTGGTATATGTTAGCGCTTCTGTTTGGAGATATTCTTTCTCCACTTGCTGATTTTTTAGATTTCCAGTTACAATTGCTCCATGAATTTACGTTGTTTCTTGCCAAGTTTCCTTATAATACATTCGTGCTTGGGAGACCAAGTGGGATTGCCCTCGTTATACTTTGCTTAGCCACAGTCTATGGCTATTATTTATGGGAAAATTTTAAACTAAATAAGCAGCTGTACATGAGACTGTTTTTTTTATTTTTGCTTCTATGCTCTCCTTTTTTTATGGAAAAGCATTTTTCATCTGGTGAAATCACACTCATTGATGTGGGGCAAGGCGATAGTATTTTAATTCAACTACCTCAAAATAAAGGAAATTACTTAATTGATACGGGTGGGACGATGCCATTTCCAATTGAGGATTGGAAGAAACGAAGAAATCCTTTTGAAGTGGGGAAGGATGTTCTAGTTCCATTTTTGAAAAGTAAGGGTATTACCGTCCTTGATAAGCTTATCCTTACACATGGAGATATGGACCATATCGGTGGAGCGACGGCTGTTTTAAATAGTGTAAAGGTTAAGGAACTAGTAATACCAATGGTAGCAAACCGATCCGAGCTTGAAGAAAAATTGATTACCCTTGCAAGGAAGAAAGAAATACCTATTTATTTTGCGCAAAAGGGAGATCGCTGGAAGGGAGGTGATTATATTTTTCATGTTTTGTCACCTGCTTCGAACACAGGCTTAGAACGCAATGATCAATCTATCGTGGTCTACACAAAATTAGGCGGCCTGCATTGGATGTTTACAGGGGATTTAGAGGAAGAAGGAGAGCGACAGTTGCTTTTGGCATATCCGAATTTACAAATTGATGTCTTAAAAGTAGGTCATCATGGTAGTAAAACATCTACATCGGAATCTTGGTTAGAGCAGTTAAAACCAAGAATAGCTCTTATTTCTGCAGGAAAGAGCAATCGATTTGGACATCCTCATCACGAAGTTCTTGAACGACTTGAAGAGCGGAACATCGCAATTTTTCGAACCGATAGAGACGGTGCGATTCGTTTTTATTTTACAGAAGATGATGGAACCTTTTTAACTGGAAAGCCATATGCTAAAACAAAAGCAACATTGAATGGGACATATAAGTAAAAAGACTGCACAACATGCGCAGTCAAGAAATGAATACTATGTACTTAAGAGCCGATGTATTGAATAACGGTTGCAATAATGAATAACGTTGCAAAGAAACCGAAAGAGACGATAAAACCTACTCCAGAATCAATAGCATCATTGCGTTTGCTTTGTACTTCTTTTTCAAATGGATTCACAATAACCCCTCCTAATTCCATTATAATAGATGGACCTCATAAAGCAATAAACAATTGCCCAACGAAGCACAAAATAGCTTTGTTCGTTTTCAAAATTCTTCAGATTTATGAAAAATTGCTTAGACGTTTTCTAGTATAAGCGACTTTTCCTTTACTGACAAGAGTTGTCACAAATAGTTTGCAATCATCCGGCTACACTAGTATTAACAGGGTGTACCGCTAGTGGATAAGTATCCTAGGCCTTATTTGCTAGCGTTTACTATAAATAGGGAGTTGGTTTTTAACAAGACCAATTCCCTTTTAGTTTGTCTTGATAATTTTTCACCCTTGTCAAAAACTCCGTGCTTCTATACGATTAACGTAAGAATGTTAAAGAACGGAGAGAAAAACATTGGTTTTAGATGTGTGGAAGCAAATAAAGAAAAAGCAATTTTCCCCCGTATATGTATTATATGGAACAGAGTCCTTTCTTATCAATGAAACGAAGCAATTATTAATGAAATATGCCCTCAATGAAGAAGAAATGGAATTTAACTTTGCGACATATGATTTGGAGGAGACTCCGATTGAAGTAGCGCTAGAGGATGCGGAGACTTTTCCTTTTATGGGAGAACGTCGCCTCATCCTTATGAATAATCCCTATTTTTTAACTGCGGAAAAATCCAAAGCAAAAATCGAACATAATTTAAAGAAATTGGAAGCTTATCTACAAGAGCCTGCTCCGTATTCGATCGTTGTGTTTGCTGGTTCTTACGAGAAGCTTGATGAACGGAAAAAGCTTACAAAGGAGCTGAAACGAAAAGGGAGCGTTGTTGAGGCGAAGAGATTAAATGAACAGGAGCTTAAGCTCTGGGTTAAAGAACGGGCAGCTCTTAATCGCGTCGGTATTGATGAAGAGGCTGTTGAGCAGATGTTGGCATTAGCAGGAACGAACTTATTCATGTTAACAACTGAAATAGATAAACTGGCTTTATATGCTACAGAAGGAAATACAATTACAGTGGCAATGGTTCACGCGCTTGTGTCCAGGTCATTGGAACAAAATATATTCGTATTAGTGGATAATATTGTCCAAAGAAAAATAGATGCAGCTTTTCGCATTTATTATGATTTATTAAAACAAAATGAAGAACCGATTAAAATTTTATCGATCCTTTCAGGACAGTTCCGCTTAATTTATCAAGTGAAGGAGTTAGCGAGAAAAGGGTATGGGCAGCAGCAAATTGCTGGGTACATTAAGGTTCATCCCTTTCGTGTAAAGCTGGCAGCAGGACAAGCAAAGCTCTTTAAGGATGAAGAACTGACGGAGATCATGCAGATGTTAGCAGAGGCTGATTACCAATCAAAAACAGGTGGAATGAATAAAGAATTAATAATAGAAATGTTTTTATTTCGCTTACAAGGACGAAATTAAAAAAGGAACCAGAAAGGTTCC
Source organism: Robertmurraya sp. DFI.2.37 (assembly GCF_029211245.1). Classification (NCBI taxonomy): domain Bacteria; kingdom Bacillati; phylum Bacillota; class Bacilli; order Caryophanales; family Bacillaceae; genus Robertmurraya; species Robertmurraya sp. DFI.2.37. The sequence goes on from NZ_JARGEJ010000012.1 coordinate 36,336, forward strand.
TTTTTTGTGCAAAAATAAGGGCTATCTGTTTGAGAGATAGCCACACACAATTATGCGTTTAGAGTGTTTAACTTCTTTGCTAAACGAGATTTTTTACGAGCAGCAGCATTCTTGTGGATAAGACCTTTTGCAGCAGCCTTATCTAATTTTTTAGCAGCTTCTACGTAGCTTTCCTTTGCAGCAGCTTCGTCGTTATTTACAACTGCAGCTTCTACTTTCTTAACAGCAGTACGCATTGCAGATTTAACTGTTGAGTTGTGAGCGTTACGCTCTTCGCTAGTCTTAGCACGCTTGATAGCAGATTTAATATTTGCCATTCCATTCACCTCCCGAAAAAGCAATCGAGATTATATAAAACTCGATATTCACAATCCTAACATTAATTGCAGAACAAGAGATATTTTATCAAACGGATATATCTTTTGCAATACTATCTGTTTATTTTACGGGAAAGTAAATGTTTTTTCAAATGAATGTTTTGTAGATGTGACGGTAATGCTAGATACTAGTAAGATTTTCATGGAATTACTAGTAAAATTTCCCTGAAAAGGAAAGGAGAGGCGTTAATGGATTTAAGTAAATTTACGATTCGAACTGATTTAGCAGTCGAAGCAAGGGAAATGGTCATTGCTGATAGAGCAAGGGATCATGTACACGGACAGGAAGATATCTCTCAAGTTGAGGGAGTAATCATAAAGGAGAAGGAAGAAAACGATATAAAAATTTCTTTAGTAGAAATTACGAAAGAGGGTTCCGAAGCAATCGGGAAAAAAGAAGGTAAGTATTTAACCCTCGAAGTAATCGGTATCCGACAGCAGGATACAGAGCTTCAACGAAAGGTAGAAGATACATTTGTATTAGAATTCTCTCATTTTTTAAAGGAGCTGGGAATTAATAAGGATTCCTCCTGTTTAGTAGTCGGTTTAGGTAATTGGAATGTTACACCAGACGCACTCGGACCTCACGTATGTGAGAATCTTATTATAACGAGACATCTGTATGAATTACAGCCTGAAAATGTAGAAGATGGGTTCCGACCGGTTAGTGCGATTGCCCCAGGAGTTATGGGGCTGACTGGAATTGAAACGAGCGATATTATTCTAGGGATCGTAGAAAAGACGAAACCAGATTTTGTCATTGCGATTGACGCTTTGGCATCAAGATCGATTGAGAGGGTAAACTCGACCATTCAAATTTCCGATACTGGCATACATCCCGGTTCAGGGGTGGGGAATAAGAGGAAAGAATTAAGTAAGGAGACGCTTGGTATACCAGTTATCGCTATTGGTGTTCCGACGGTCGTCGATGCGGTTTCGATAACAAGCGATACGATCGATTACATTCTGAAACATTTTGGCAAAGAACTAAAAGAAGGAGATCGACCTTCGCGCGCATTAGCTCCAGCTGGCTTGACTTTCGGTAAAAGAAAAAAATTAACAGAAGATGATTTACCTGATGAGCATCATCGCAAAACATTTTTAGGAATGATTGGAACTTTGGAGGAAGAAGAAAAAAGAAAGTTAATTTCAGAAGTTCTTTCCCCTCTCGGTCATAATCTTATGGTAACACCAAAAGAAGTGGATGTTTTTATAGAGGATATGGCAAACCTTCTTGCCAATGGATTAAATGCAGCATTACATCATTCGATTAACGAGGAAAATGCGGGCTTCTATACGAGATAATAGGTTCACCCCTTTTTAGGAGAGTGTTTGAAAAAGGTTCTATCTTTTCTAGTAAAGTCATAAGAATTAGTAGACTTACTAAAAGAGGTGGAACGATGAAATATAACAGGTCTTCTTCATTTGTCGTAACTGTACAAGGGACCAGCGTTTTTCAATTTGTATTAGTCGTGATGTTATTGTTGTTGCTTATCTTTTCAGTGAGCGGCTTGATTACATCTTTGAAGCCAGAGTATCAAATTAAATCATCGTCTATTAATAGTGCAACAGGACATTTGACAGGGGAAGTGTTATATCGCCTCCTAGGTACGGAAAATAATGCTTTTGGACAAGTGCTACCAGAGGAAACGACCCCAAGTTTATCAAGCTTAATGTTTAAAATGTCGACGAATGTGAGTTTAGATGATCCTCGCAGCCTTCTTGGAAGAGAACTTCCAGGCTTCTCCATATTTGATGGAAAAATCGTCCTTGCAGGAGAAGGAACGAACTATACGAACTTACCGATTGAATCACCACCACCTCCAGAGGTGTTGAAAAAAGAGAATGAGGCATCGTTGCAAAATATTGAAGGGTTAGACGATCAGGAAAAAGAACAGGATGAAGTGGCGCCGCCAGAACGAACGACTGGTGACCGCAAAATCGTATATATCTATTTTTCCCATACGAGAGAATCCTTTCTCCCATATTTAAAAGGGGTAACTGATCCAGATGGAGCCCAGCACTCAGAGATTAATGTGACAAGAATTGGTGATCATTTAAAAGAACAATTAGAACGTTTTGGAATTGGAACGGTTGTAGATAAAACGGATATTATGACGAAGCTAAATGAAAAGGGTCTCACCTACGGTCGGTCTTATGATGAGTCAAGAAAGGTTGTTGAGGCGGCCATTACGTCTAATCGTGATTTGACTTATTTAATTGATATTCACCGTGACTCCAAGAGGAAGGATAAAACGACAAAAGATATAAATGGAAAGTCCTATGCAAAGCTAGCATTTGTACTGGGGGCAGAAAATCCGAATTACGAGAAGAACTTGAAGTTAGCAAAAGAAATACACACGAAGCTGGAAGAAAAATATCCAGGATTAAGCAGAGGGATTATAAAAAAAGAAGGAGCATCTACGAACGGGAAATTCAATCAGGATTTATCAGAAAACGCCATGCTGGTTGAATTTGGTGGAGTAGACAATACGTTTGAAGAATTAAATCGCTCCGCTGAAGCTTTTGCGGATGCCTTTAGTGAAGTCTTTTGGCAAGCAGAAAGTGTGAATTTCCCAGTTGAGGAGCCTGCAAACGAGCAATAATCGCGATAGGGGCAATTGGATTGTCATTCCAATTGCCTCAGGTGTCGACAACAGTCATTTGCTCTCATACGAAAACAAAATATGAGCAAAAACTGTCTTCATAGAAAATTCCTGAGGACACCGTATGCCGGATTTGAGCGAAAGTTGTCCGCATAAAGGGTCCATGAGGACACCGAAAGCCGGATTTGAGCGAAAGTTGTCCGCATAAAAGGTTCATGAGGACACCGAACGCCGAAAAAGAGCAAAAGTTGTTCCGATAGAGAGCCCGTGAGGACATGCCTAAGTAGATTTTGAACAAAAATTATTCTCCGAAAGGTTTACTAACCATTTCTAAATAAAAACGTGAGTAGGTGACATGATGAAGATGTTTTTTTTGAAGTTTGTTTTTGTCTTGGCTTTGATGTTTGTCTCTGTATTATTCGGGATGCAACAGGCAAATGAAGGAATCGATCGGATGAAGGGCTTTGAGGATCATAACTTCAAAGAGGCGCTTCATGTTGCTGAAAACGATGGAGGGCAAGTAGAACTTGCTGTCTTGGGTACTGATATCAGTAGTCATGATATACAGGAAAAGAAAGCAAAGCTCGAAGAAATGAAGGCTTATAATTTTTTCTCCTCTATTGGCAAGAAGCTAGCAGAGGGTGTTTCCTCTTTTGCTAATAAAATAATAGAATTAATTACAAATCTGATTCAGTAGAGCCTTCTATTTTCCGTTGAATCTTGCCGAATCGACTGCTATAATCAAAAAATAGCGTATTTAATCAATTCCAACGGCTATGCACTGTAGTCAAATTGGGATTGATTCGATGTGTGCGAGTATAGTAGGAGTGAACGATATGAACAAAGAAGAAAGACTGATGAGACAATCAAAGATTCGCAATTTCTCGATCATCGCTCATATCGACCATGGAAAGTCGACGTTGGCAGATAGAATTTTAGAGAAAACGAATGCTTTAACTGCTCGTGAAATGAAGGACCAGCTCCTCGATTCAATGGATCTTGAGAGAGAACGGGGCATTACGATTAAATTAAACTCAGTTCAATTAAAATACAAAGCAAAAGATGGGGAGATCTACACATTTCATCTAATCGACACACCTGGACATGTCGATTTCACCTATGAAGTATCCCGTAGTTTAGCAGCATGTGAAGGTGCGGTTCTCGTGGTCGATGCGGCACAGGGAATTGAAGCACAAACGTTGGCGAATGTTTATTTAGCACTTGACAATGATTTAGAAATCGTACCGGTTATCAATAAAATTGATCTTCCAAGTGCCGATCCGGAACGCGTGCGTAACGAGATTGAAGAAGTAATCGGATTAGATGCTTCTGAAGCTGTTTTAGCTAGTGCGAAAGCCGGAATTGGAATTGAAGAAATTTTGGAGCAGATTGTCGAAAAGGTGCCTGCACCTGTAGGGGATCCTGAAGCTCCATTAAAGGCGCTAATTTTTGATTCGCTATACGATGCATACCGAGGAGTAGTTGCATATATTCGCGTGGTTGAGGGTACGGTGAAAGCTGGCGATAAGATTAAGATGATGGCTACTGGCAAAGAGTTTGAAGTAACAGAAGTAGGTGTCTTTACGCCAAAAGCCGTGCAAACAGAAGAATTATCGGTAGGAGACGTTGGCTTTTTAACGGCTGCCATAAAAAATGTTGGCGACACGCGTGTTGGGGATACGATTACAAATGCAAAAAATGGTGCCACAGAAGCGCTCCCAGGTTATCGTAAATTAAATCCAATGGTATATTGTGGTTTGTATCCAATTGACAGTGCGAAATTTAATGACTTAAGAGAAGCCCTTGAAAAGCTTGAGTTAAATGATTCTGCTCTTCAGTTTGAACCAGAGACCTCGCAAGCATTAGGCTTTGGCTTCCGATGCGGGTTTCTTGGATTGCTCCATATGGAAATTATTCAGGAACGTATTGAAAGAGAATTTAAGATCGATTTAATTACGACCGCACCGAGTGTTATTTATGATGTTATTTTGACAGATGGTTCGCAACTAAAGATAGACAACCCTTCTGACATGCCAGACCCACAGAAAATAGAACGGATTGAAGAGCCATATGTAAAAGCAACGATGATGGCTCCAAATGATTATGTCGGTGCCATTATGGAACTCTGCCAAGAAAAAAGAGGAAACTTCATAGATATGCAATATCTCGATGAAACAAGGGTAAGTATTATTTATGAAGTGCCGTTGTCTGAGATTGTCTACGATTTCTTCGATCAGTTAAAATCAAGCACGAAAGGGTATGCTTCCTTTGACTATGAACTGATTGGCTACAAGCCATCAAAACTTGTGAAGATGGATATCCTTTTAAATGCAGAGAAAGTCGATGCGTTAAGCTTTATCGTTCATAAAGATTTTGCCTACGAACGAGGTAAGATTATCGTAGAAAAATTAAAGGAATTAATTCCGAGACAGCAATTCGAAGTACCTGTCCAAGCCGCGATCGGACAAAAAATTGTTGCCCGTTCTACAATTAAGGCGATGCGCAAAAACGTCTTAGCGAAATGCTATGGTGGAGATATTTCCCGTAAACGAAAGCTTCTTGAGAAGCAAAAAGAAGGGAAAAAGCGGATGAAGCAGGTAGGTTCAGTTGAGGTGCCTCAAGAAGCCTTTATGGCAGTATTGAAAATGGATGATAGTCAGAAAAAATAGGATTTTTTTAGAGTTTAACGAAAAGAAAGAGGGGTTAGTCGGTCTTGTTGTAACAAGAACTCTAACCTCTCTTTCATATTTTAAAAACGAGGTTGTGATGGTTTGATTAATGCGGCGTATATTCATATCCCCTTTTGTGAGCATATTTGCCATTATTGTGATTTTAATAAAGTGTTCCTTCAAGGACAACCAGTTGATGGGTATATAAATTCATTGAAAAAAGAGATGGAGTTGACATTGCAAGAGGCTCCAACCCCTCATTTACGTTCCATATTCGTTGGTGGAGGCACACCAACGGCATTAAATGAAAGGCAGCTTGAAGCATTATGTCAAGGTATTCATGATTACCTTCCTTTCAACCAAAACACTGAATTTACATTTGAAGCGAACCCGGGAGATCTTTCTAAAGAAAAATTACAAATCCTCTATGATGCAGGGGTTAATCGCTTGAGCTTTGGCGTCCAGACGTTTAACGATGAACTGTTGAAAAGAATTGGGCGCGTGCATCGTGGAGCAGATGTATTCACATCGATTGCGCTTGCAAAAGCTGCAGGGTTTGAAAACATCAGTGTCGATCTTATTTATAGCCTACCTGACCAAACTTTGGCTGATTTTAGAGAAACGCTTGCTACCTCGTTTTCATTAGACATTCAGCATTATTCTGGCTATTCGTTAATCATTGAACCGAAGACGGTTTTCTATAATTTAATGAGAAAGGGCCGTCTTCCTTTGCCGGGAGAGGATGCTGAAGCTGCCATGTATGAGGAACTGATCGAACAAATGGACAAGCATGGCTACCAGCAGTATGAAATTAGTAATTTTGCAATTCCTGGCTATGAAAGTAGGCATAATTTAACATATTGGAACAATCATGAATATTATGGTTTTGGAGCTGGTGCCCACTCTTATGTTAAGGGGTTGCGGCGCTCAAATTTTGGTCCCTTAAAAAAGTATATGGACCCACTTGAACATGGGGAACTTCCTGTTTTTGAAGAAAACAAGCCGACAAAGGCAGAGCAAATGGAAGAAGAAATGTTTCTTGGATTAAGGAAGAATGAAGGAGTATCGATTGGCAGATTTATTGAAAGGTATGGAGTTTCTCCACTTGATTTATTTGCGGACGAATTATCGAATTTAAGGAAAAAGGATTTAATTTGCGAAGAAAATAATCATATAAGATTAACCAAGAAGGGTAGATTTCTTGGAAACGAAGTGTTTCAATCGTTTTTAGGCGTAGTCCAGTAACGCGATGAGAGCTTTTTTGAATAAGGAATGGAGATGGAATCCAGACTGAATAAAAAAGCTTAAATGATTGACACGATCCCCTGATATTTGATAATTTAATAATAGATTTAGCACTCGATATAAAGGAGTGCTAACAGAGGTGATATAAAGTGTTAACAGATCGTCAATTGTTAATTTTCCAAGTGATTGTTGATGATTTTATTCGGTCTGCTCAACCAGTTGGTTCGAGAAGCTTGTCGAAGAAAGAAGAAATACAGTTTAGTTCGGCTACAATTCGAAACGAGATGGCAGATTTAGAAGAACTCGGTTTTCTGGAAAAAACACACACCTCATCGGGGAGAATTCCATCCGAGAAAGGGTATAGATTTTACGTAGATCATTTACTATCGCCACAAAAACTTGATACAAAAGATGTGAACTCTGTTCGTTCGATTTTTACGGAAAGAATATACGAGCTAGAGAAAATCGTCCAAAGATCTGCACAAATTTTATCAGAGTTAACGAATTATACTGCTATAGTTCTTGGTCCTGCTGTGAGGGAGAACAAGCTAAAGAAAATTCAAATTGTCCCTTTGAATGATGAAACAGCGATTGCCATTATTGTTACAGATACAGGGCATGTAGAAAATAAGATGTTTCATCTACCGAATGGAATTGATTCAAGTGATATTGAAAAGCTTGTCAATATTTTGAATGAACGGCTTACAGGTGTCCCGCTTGAAGAGTTAAACGGAAAGATCTACAAGGAAGTAGCACTTGTGTTGCGCCAGCATATTCGCAGCTATGATTCGATGTTTTCTTCTCTGGTAGAAACGTTGAAAATTCCTACAAATGAAAAATTGTTTTTTGGTGGTAAAACAAACATGCTCAGTCAACCGGAATTTCATGACATTAGTAAAGTGAAAAACCTGTTGACAATGATTGAACATGAGGATGATATGTATGATATCATTCGAAAAAATCCTTCTGGTATTAATGTTAAAATTGGGAAGGAAAATGGCAATTCTGCCATGGATGATTGCAGCTTAATTACCGCCACTTATTCGATTGGAACTGAACAATTAGGTACGATTGCGATTTTAGGGCCAACTCGAATGGAATATTCAAGAGTTATAAGTTTATTAAAATTTTTTAGCAACGATTTATCGACAGTGCTAACAAAGCTGTATCAAAGTAAGTAGTGCTGGAAATATTGATAAAGGGTGGAATTGAGCAATTCCATCCCTTTTCCTTGCATTGCTGTCATTTTTCGATTTACATAGATGTTAGCTGACAGATTTAGTCAGTGTTTACTTTAAAGGGAGGTGAAAACGTTGGCTGAAGAAAAACACACACTGGAGGAAGAAGCGGTGTCTACCAACGAAGAGCAAAATGTTCAAGAAGAAATTGAACCTATTTTTGATGAAGAGAAAGAAGAAGGAGCTGAGGACTCTTCATCTGCTGAAGATGAGAAGCTTGCACAGCTAGAAGAGCAGATTACAGCTCTGCAAAAAGAGTTGGAAGAAAAAGAAAACCGCTACCTTCGATTACAAGCTGATTTTGAAAACTCTCGCCGCCGAGCTAGACTGGATTATGAAGCGGCGCAAAAATATAGAGCACAAAATTTAATTTCTGATATTCTGCCTGTATTAGATAACTTTGAACGTGCATTGAATGTAGAGACCGATCATGAACAGACGAAATCCTTACTCCAAGGCATGGAAATGATTTATCGCAGTCTCCTTGATGCTTTAAAGAAAGAAGGCGTAGAAGTGATTGAATCGGAAGGGAAGGAGTTTGATCCGAACTTCCATCAAGCGGTTATGCAGGTTGCGGAAGAGGGATATGATTCGAACATTGTCGTGGAAGAGTTTCAAAAAGGATATGTGTTAAAGGATCGTGTCATTCGTCCAGCAATGGTTAAAGTTAATCAGTAAAAAATAGAGAAAAAATGATTACATAATAAAATTGGGAGGCTAATAGCATGAGCAAAATTATTGGTATCGACTTAGGAACAACAAACTCCTGTGTAGCAGTTCTTGAAGGTGGCGAACCAAAAGTAATTCCAAATCCAGAAGGAAATCGCACAACTCCATCTGTGGTCGCATTCAAAAACGGTGAGCGTCAAGTGGGAGAAGTAGCAAAGCGGCAAGCAATTACAAACCCTAATACAATCCTATCTATTAAACGTCATATGGGAACTTCTCATAAGGAAACGATTGAAGGAAAAGACTATACACCACAAGAAATTTCAGCTATTATTTTACAGCATTTAAAATCCTATGCAGAAGATTATTTAGGTGAGCCTGTTACAAAAGCAGTTATTACAGTACCAGCTTATTTCAACGATGCAGAACGTCAAGCAACAAAGGATGCTGGAAAAATTGCTGGATTAGAAGTAGAGCGTATTATTAACGAACCTACTGCTGCTGCACTTGCTTACGGTTTAGATAAAATGGAAGAAGATCAAACGATTCTAGTGTATGACCTTGGTGGTGGTACATTTGACGTATCGATCCTTGAATTAGGGGACGGCGTATTTGAAGTTAAGTCTACTGCTGGTGATAACCGCCTTGGTGGAGATGACTTTGACCAAGTTATCATTGACTATTTAGTTGAGGAATTTAAGAAAGAAAATGGCATTGATCTTTCAAAAGATAAGATGGCTATGCAGCGCTTAAAAGATGCAGCTGAAAAAGCTAAGAAAGATCTATCTGGTGTAACTTCTACACAAATTTCTTTACCGTTCATCACCGCTGGTGAAGCAGGACCACTTCATTTAGAAGTCACATTATCACGCGCTAAATTTGACGAATTATCTTCAGATCTTGTTGAAAGAACTATGGGACCAACTCGTCAAGCCCTACAAGATGCGGGTCTTACTGCAGCTGATATCGACAAAGTCATTCTTGTCGGTGGTTCTACTCGTATCCCAGCTGTGCAAGAAGCGATTAAAAAAGCAACTGGTAAAGAGCCTCATAGAGGAGTAAATCCCGATGAAGTAGTTGCAATGGGTGCAGCTGTTCAAGGTGGAGTGATCACGGGTGATGTTAAAGATGTTGTCTTACTAGACGTAACACCTTTATCACTTGGGATTGAAACAATGGGTGGTGTCTTTACGAAGTTAATTGAACGTAATACGACGATTCCAACTTCAAAATCTCAAGTATTCTCTACTGCTGCTGATAATCAAACAGCTGTTGATATTCACGTTCTTCAAGGTGAGCGTCCAATGGCTGCTGATAACAAAACACTCGGGCGCTTCCAGTTAACAGATATTCCACCAGCACCACGTGGAATTCCACAGATTGAAGTGTCATTTGATATCGATAAAAATGGTATTGTAAATGTACGTGCGAAAGATCTTGGAACAAACAAGGAACAAGCAATTACGATTAAATCTTCAACAGGTCTATCTGATGATGAAATCGACAAAATGATTAAAGAAGCTGAAGCAAATGCAGAAGCTGATCAAAAGCGTAAGGAAGAAGTGGAATTACGCAACGAAGCGGATCAATTAGTATTCCAAACAGATAAAACATTAAAAGATTTAGAAGGTAAAGTCGATGAAGCGGAAGTAGCGAAAGCAACAGAAGCGAAAGATGCACTCAAAGCTGCGATCGAAAAGAATGATCTTGATGAAATCCGTGCGAAAAAGGATGCCCTACAAGAAATCGTTCAAAATCTTTCTGTTAAGCTTTATGAAGAAGCTGCTAAGCAAGCTCAGGCTGCACAGGGGGCTGAAGGAGAAGCAGGTGCTGCTTCTAAAGATGACAACGTCGTTGACGCTGAATTCGAAGAAATCAAAGATGACAAATAGAAAAGCGGAGAGCGCTCGACCATCGGCGACAAGCACAAGACGAGCCGGCATGGATGTTGTCCTTTAACCTCCTTGACGGATTGGCTTGTGACCTCGAGCCGATAGCGCTCGGAGTTGGACAAATAGAAAAGCGGAGAGCGCTCGACCATCGGCGACAAGCCAGAAGTGGAAGTCGCACTTTTACTTCCGTGTCTGGACTGAAGTGTCTCGAGGGTTTAGTCGCAGGGGCTGGCAATGAATTTGTCATTAAATATAGAATATAGAATATCGAAAGGTCAAAGTCACTGTCTTTATGACTTTGGCTTTTTCTATGTAAGGTCTAGTGATAGATTTATTTGCACTTCTGCAAGTTTGAGTGTTAAAATAACCTTTATGCGAATGGATTCGGGGAGTGGTAAGGTTGAGTAAAAGAGACTATTATGAAGTCTTAGGAGTAAGCAAATCCGCTTCTAAAGACGAAATAAAAAAAGCATATCGAAAGTTATCAAAAAAATATCACCCAGATATTAATAAAGAGGCAGATGCGGACGAAAAATTTAAAGAAGTGAAGGAAGCGTATGAAGTATTAAGCGATGATGCGAAGCGCTCACAATACGACCAATTCGGTCATACTGATCCAAATCAAGGCTTCGGTGGTGGAGGCTTTGGTGGAGGCGGTTTCGGTGGCTTTGAGGATATATTTGAAACGTTCTTTGGCGGCGGTGGTTCCAGACGTCGTGATCCAAATGCGCCTAGGCAAGGTGCAGACCTTCAGTATACGATGACGCTTTCTTTTGAAGAAGCGGTATTTGGGAAAGAAACAGACATTGAAATTCCACGCGAAGAAACATGTGATACTTGTCTTGGAAGTGGAGCCAGACCGGGAACGAAGCCGGAAACTTGTAAGCACTGTAATGGTAGCGGTCAATTGAATGTAGAACAGAATACTCCTTTTGGAAGAATAGTAAACCGTAGAGTTTGTCATCATTGTAACGGTACAGGCAAAGAAATTAAGCATAAATGCTCGACATGTGGTGGCACAGGGAAAGTGAAAAAACGTCGCAAAATTCATGTCAAAATTCCCGCTGGAATTGATGACGGTCAACAGCTAAGAGTATCAGGACAAGGAGAGCCTGGCATTAACGGTGGTCCGGCTGGGGATCTATATGTCGTATTCCACGTTCGCTCTCATGAATTCTTTGAACGGGATGAGGATGATATTTATTGTGAAATGCCGATCACGTTTGTTCAGGCGGCTCTTGGTGATGAGATAGAAGTACCAACGCTGCATGGCAAGGTGAAGCTTAAGGTTCCAGCAGGTACACAAACCGGTACAAAATTCCGTCTTCGTGGAAAAGGAGTTCCTAATGTAAGGGGATATGGAGTTGGTGATCAGCATGTTATTATGCGCATTGTCACCCCAACGAAGTTAACTGAAAAGCAAAAGCAATTGTTACAGGAATTTGCTGAAGTAAGTGGAAAAGTCCCTCAAGGGGATCAAGAAGAAGGTTTTTTTTCAAAAGTAAAAAGAGCATTTAAAGGTGAATAAAGCAAGAATTTTACAGTGTTTTAGGAGTAATTAAAGAAACGGAGTTGGTAGAATGAAGTGGTCTGAAATTGCCATTCATACAACAAATGAGGCGGTTGAACCGATCTCAAATATTTTACATGAAGCTGGTGCCTCTGGTGTTGTCATAGAGGACCCTTTTGAGCTTGAGAAGGAGAGGGAAGACCACTTCGGTGAAATCTACCAATTGAACCCTGACGACTACCCTGAAGAGGGAGTAATAATTAAAGCTTATTTACCAGTTAATAGCTTTTTAGGTGAAACAGTTGAAGAGATAAAAGAAGCGATTAATGGATTAATTCTTCACAATATTGATATTGGGAAAAATACTGTTACGATTAGCGAGGTCAATGAAGAAGAGTGGGCGACAGCTTGGAAAAAGTACTACCACCCTGTAAAGATCTCAGAAAAATTTACAATCGTTCCTACATGGGAAGAGTATACACCTGTTCATAGTGATGAACTTATTATTGAATTAGATCCTGGGATGGCCTTTGGGACTGGAACCCACCCAACAACCGTCATGTGTATACAGGCACTCGAGAGAACGGTCAGACAAGGTGATCATGTTGTTGACGTTGGAACGGGTTCTGGTGTGTTAAGTATTGCTGCCGGTTTATTAGGAGCAGAAAAAATACAAGCACTGGACTTGGATGAAGTGGCTGTCAATTCAGCAAGAATTAATATTAAGCTAAATAAAGTCCACGATCGAGCAACAGTATCTCAAAATAACCTTCTTGATGGAATCACAGGACCTGTTGATGTAGTGGTAGCTAATATTCTTGCGGAAGTCATTCTGCGTTTTACAGATGATGCGGCAAGGATTGTAAAACAAGGTGGATATTTCATTACATCTGGAATTATTCTGCAAAAAAAGCAAGAGGTTAAAGAAGCAATGATTACATCGGGATTTGAAATTGTTGAAACCATTCAAATGGAAGATTGGGTTGCGTTTATTGCAAAACGAATTTAGTTAAAGAGGTGCTTAATATGCAGCGATATTTTGTGAGGAATTTCCAAGATAATCGTTTCTATATATCCGATGATGATCGCCATCATATTGTCAAGGTGATGCGTTTGCAAGTGGATGATGAAATCTATTGTGTAAACAATGGCAGAAGTGCTCTCTGTCGGATAGAAGAAATTACCGATCAACAAGTCGTTGCAAAAGTTGTAAAATGGGAAGAAGCTTCTGTTGAAATGCCGATACAGGTAACCATTGCGAGCGGTCTGCCCAAAGGGGATAAACTGGAGTGGATTATCCAAAAAGGGACGGAATTAGGGGCAGCCAAGTTTATCCCTTTTACTGCATCTCGCTCGATTGTGAAATGGGATGAGAAAAAGGCATCAAAAAAGGTTGAGCGCTGGAATCGGATTGCAAAGGAAGCGGCTGAACAATCCCATCGTCATATGTGGCCAGAAGTACACCAGCCAATTTCCTTAAAAAAACTTGTCGATCTCAGTGAAAGTTATGATTATAAATTGGTGGCTTATGAAGAAAGTGCGAAGCAAGGGGAAGCATCTGTTCTTTCTTCTGTATTAAAAGAAATGAAGACGGGTCAATCCATTCTCTTCATATTTGGACCGGAGGGTGGATTAACAGAGGAAGAAATACATCTGTTAAATGATGCTGGGTTCCTTTCTTGTAGTTTAGGTCCGAGAATTTTAAGAACAGAAACAGCACCATTGTATGCATTAGCTGCTGTTTCTTTTCAAACTGAATTAATGGGGTGAAGATAAATGGCATCAGTTGCCTTTCATACATTAGGATGTAAAGTCAATCATTATGAGACAGAGGCCATTTGGCAATTATTTAAAGAGCAAGGGTATGACCGAACAGATTTTGAATCCCGAGCGGATGTTTATGTCATCAATACATGTACTGTTACAAATACTGGAGACAAGAAAAGCCGGCAAGTGATTAGACGCGCCATTAGAAAGAATCCTGATGCGGTTATTTGTGTAACAGGCTGTTATGCGCAAACTTCACCAGCAGAAATCATGGCGATTCCAGGAGTGGATATTGTTGTCGGTACTCAGGATCGGGTGAAAATGCTTGAGTATATTGAGCAATATAAGGTGGAACGTCAGCCGATTAATGGTGTCGGAAATATCATGAAAAATCGCGTTTATGAAGAATTAGATGTGCCTGCTTTTACAGATCGCACGAGAGCCTCTTTGAAAATTCAAGAAGGCTGCAATAATTTCTGTACATTTTGCATCATTCCTTGGGCACGCGGACTCATGAGATCACGTGATCCACAAGAGGTTATCCGTCAAGCACAGCAGTTGGTGAATGCTGGATATCAAGAAATTGTTTTAACAGGAATTCATACAGGTGGATATGGAGAAGACATGAAGGATTATAATCTTGCTTCTCTTTTAAGAGACTTAGAAGCTCAAGTAAAAGGATTGAAGCGCCTTCGTATCTCATCCATTGAAGCAAGTCAGATTACGGATGAAGTAATTGAAGTTATCGATCAATCAAATGTCATCGTAAGACATCTACACATTCCGATCCAATCTGGCTCAAATACGGTATTAAAAAGAATGCGTCGCAAGTATACAATGGAATTCTTTGCGGAAAGATTAGAGCGTTTAAAGGAAGTACTTCCTGGCCTTGCGGTCACTTCAGATGTGATCGTTGGTTTCCCGGGAGAAACAGAGGAAGAGTTCATGGAAACTTACAATTTTATTAAAAAGCATCAATTCTCTGAGCTTCACGTGTTCCCGTACTCTAAAAGAACAGGTACTCCAGCTGCGAGAATGGAGGATCAAGTAGATGAGGATGTGAAAAATGAAAGAGTCCATCGCCTCATCGCGCTTTCGGATCAATTAGCGAAAGAATATGCTTCCCAATTTGAAAATGAAGTTCTTGAGGTGATTCCTGAAGAAAAATTCAAGGATGATCCAAATGGTGAGATGTATGAAGGATATACAGATAACTATTTAAAAGTTGTTTTTAAAGGCACTGAAGACATGATTGGAAAAATTGTTAAAGTTAAGATTGAACGGGCAGGCTACCCATATAATGAAGGCCAATTTGTTCGTGTCATAAATGATGTAGAGGTTCAAGAAACAGCAGTATAGTTGTTCCCATAAGAAGATGTCCTAAAAGCTACACCTTTTGGACATCTTTTTACTTTCTGTTTAATTCTTGTATTGACGGCTAACATAGAAATTTGAGGTTTTAAGTTTTCAGTTTTTCTTTGTAGTATCCTCTTTATTTTAGGTGAATTATGAGATTGGAAATTAAATTATATGATGCACTCTAAAAGGACAGAAAAGCAGCGAAACTTTACTGACCAAATATTTTTTCCATTCTGAAAGGTAATCGGTTATTTTAGTAAAAATGACAAAAAATAAACTCGAAAAAGGAAAGCTTCAATGATATGATGAGAGAGGTACGTACAACTTAATGTTATTGGGAAGGGGCTTAAAAATATGGAACAAACAATTGCCAGCTATATTGATCATACATTATTGAAAGCGGATGCGAAAGAAGGGCAGATTGAAAAGCTTTGCTTAGAAGCAAAGGAATATGGGTTTGCTTCTGTTTGTGTGAATCCTGCATGGGTTCGCTATGCAAGTGCACTTTTAGATGATACCGATGTCAAGGTTTGTACGGTAATCGGCTTTCCGTTAGGAGCAACTACTTCGGAAACAAAAGCTTTTGAAACGAAAAACACAATCGAGAACGGGGCAACAGAAGTAGATATGGTAATTAATATAGGTGCTTTAAAGAGTGGTGATACCGATTTAGTTGAAGCGGATATTCGTGCGGTTGTTGAAGCGGCTAAAGGTAAAGCACTAACGAAAGTGATTATTGAAACGTCCCTACTTACTGAGGAAGAAAAAGTGACTGCTTGTGAATTATCTGTCAAAGCTGGTGCCGATTTTGTGAAAACATCGACCGGGTTTTCAACAGGAGGAGCAACGATTGAAGACATACGCCTTATGAGAAAAGTTGTTGGACCGGATATTGGGGTAAAAGCATCTGGAGGAGTGAGAAGTGCTGAAGATGCCAAAAATATGATTGACGCTGGTGCGACAAGAATTGGGGCAAGCTCTGGAATCGCAATTGTACAAGGATTAACTTCAAACTCTGATTATTAACAGAGGCAGGAGGATGTTAGATTATAACGAGGGCCTTATGAAACACTATGTTGAGTAAATCAATTTCGTATAGTTAAGTGAATTCTTGGTTCATGGAATTAAGAAAATAGCCAATAATCAACACGGAAGTATTAATAAAGCTTAAAAAAAGATTGAGTGGGTTCACTCAATCTTTTTTATCTGATGAATTTTTAGCATTATATCGGCAAATTTGTTTGCAAAAGGTAGGACGATGAGCGATGAAATGCAATTAAAGATCAAACTAATATGAGCTAATTGGACATCTGGTTGCGTTGCAAGTTTATGCGCGAGTTCCGATAAGTAAGGAATAAATGGATAGAACAACAATACTCCAAGAAGATTCAACCATATATGGGCATAGGCACAGAGCTTTGATTCATTACCTCCGCCAATGCTGGCAAGAAAAGCAGTAATGCAGGTACCAATATTGGCTCCAAGCATAATGGAAATTCCAGCATCAATTCCGATTACAGAGCTGCTTAAAAAGCCCATTGCAATCCCAGTTGTTGCTGTGCTTGATTGAATAATCATGGTTATGATCATTCCTGCAACGATGCTCGCAAGGTGATTTTGATTAAGCAATGAAGTGTACTCGTTCATCCATGGTAGGGCAGCAATTGGTGTAGCAAGAAGTTCAAATCCATTCATAGCTGTAAAAATGAGGGCTAATCCAAGTAAAACGAAGCCGATACTTTTCAGGAGTGCTTTTTTCATTAATGCGAGAATCGCTCCTGCTATCACAATCGGAACTATTGCGGAATTGATGTTAAAAGTAATGAATTCAGTGGTAAAGGTCGTGCCAATATTCGTTCCTAAAATAATGCCAATGGACTGTCTAAAGGTGAGCATTTTTGCTCCAATAAGACCAATTGTCATTACCATAACGGCTGAGCTTGATTGCAGGATTCCAGTAACAACGGTTCCGACAAGCATTCCTTTAAATGGAGTATCTGTAAGTTTAATTAACCATTGTTTTGAAGAGGAGGCAGATGCATTAAACAAGCCTGTTCTTAAAACAGTCATCCCAGTGAGAAACAAAATGATAAAAAAGATAAATGCTAAAATGTTAAGCAAGCTTATCACCCTTTCCATAAACTTTATGGCGTAAAGAAGACAAGCATGCATATATTTCATCCCATGAGGAATTTATAATGATACCAATTACAACAAAATACAACAATTAGCTTTTCAATATAGGATAATTTGGGGGCCTTGTTAGGGAATAGGAGCGAGAATACTGTTGACCTTGCCCCGTCATTATATTATAATTGCAAAGTACATGGTTTCATGTAGTGTAAGTGTGTTGTGTTCGGAGGGAGGGAAAGAGAATGTCTAAAACTGTTGTTCGTAAAAACGAATCACTTGAAGATGCTCTTCGTCGTTTTAAACGTACTGTATCTAAATCGGGTACTATACAAGAAGCTAGAAAGCGTGAATTCTACGAAAAACCTAGCGTAAAGCGTAAGAAAAAGTCTGAAGCTGCAAGAAAACGTAAGTGGTAAGAGAGGGTGTAAGTAATGAGTCTTCTCGAGCGTTTGAATCAGGATATGAAGCAGGCGATGAAAAACAAAGAAAAAGACAAACTCTCCGTTATTCGGATGGTCAAGGCTTCTTTGCAAAATGAAGCGATTAAACTTGGTCACGAGTTATCCGAGGACGAAGAGTTAACAGTCCTTTCTCGTGAAGTAAAACAACGCAAGGATTCCCTCCATGAATTTGATAAAGCAGGTCGCGAAGACCTAGTTGAAAAAATTCGTACTGAGTTGCAGTATGTGGAAGAATATATGCCTAAACAGCTATCTGAAGAGGAAATTTCTAATATTGTCAAAGAGACAGTTGCAGAGGTAGGTGCAACTTCAAAAGCTGAAATGGGAAAAGTGATGGCTGCGATTATGCCGAAAGTAAAAGGCAAAGCAGATGGATCACTCGTTAATAAACTTGTACAACAACACCTTTCATAAACGTATTAAAGACCATAGGGCTTGTCTCTATGGTCTTTTTACGCTCTTCTTTAACATATGACCGCACAGTACGAGTGATTGAAATGATTGATTTATCGGTCTATATAGTGTGCTACTTCTTATAAGTCTTTACGTCTAAAAGTCAATTTTCGTCTGCTCAATAGACAACTACTCTTATTTGACTTTTGCATTTGTTCCATACCTAAGATATATTGTTACTTAGCTAAGAGATATTTCGTTAAATTGGCGCAATTGATTAAACTATTTGACCTAATTGTGGTAGAGTATAAAGAGAAAAGTAACGAATTTTGAAACCTTTTCACGCTTTCATCCGTATTGATTACTATCGTTATATATGAGAGGGGGGAAGATTGTGCAAAGCCATTTGAGGCTCAGAAGGGTAGTTACGCTCCTTTCTTTTCTAGCAGCCCTCATCATCCTATCACTGCCATTTCACGGGAAAGCTGATAATGATGTAGTTTACGTTGTACCAATCGAAAATTCTGTTGAGAAAGGCTTATCATCTTTCTTAAAGCGGGGAGTAGAAACTGCGGAGAAGGAAAATGCGAAAGCGATTATTTTTGAAATAAATACGCCTGGTGGAGCTGTTGATGCAGCAGGTGAAATTGGGAAATTGTTCACATCTACATCTGTTAAAACGGTCTCATTTATTAATAAAGATGCCTTATCTGCAGGTGCTTTCATCTCGTTAAACACGGATGAGATATACATGGTACCAGGTGCAACGATGGGGGCGGCTGCAATTATTGATTCAGAAGGCAATGCAGCGGATCAAAAAGCGCAATCGTATTGGCTGAGCGCAATGAAAGGAGCTGCGGAGCAAAACGGCCGCGATCCAATTTATGCATTAGCCATGGCAGATGTGGATGTCGATTTGCCTGATCTAGGTGCTCCGAAAGGAAAGCTTTTAACCTTGACATCTGATCAAGCATTTGAGGTTGGATACTCTGAAGGTACCGTCGCTTCAATTGATGAAGTATTAGTACAAATCGGCTATCCAAACGCTGAAATTCGTACTCTTGATGAAAGTTTTGCTGAGAAATTGGCAAGATTTATAACGAATCCAATTGTCATTCCTATTTTGCTATCTGTAGGGAGCTTAGGATTAGTTCTCGAACTATATTCACCTGGTTTTGGCATTCCTGGATTCATGGGAATCTCGGCGCTCTTATTGTTCTTTTATGGTCATTTAGTGGCAGGCCTTGCCGGCTATGAGACGCTAATCTTATTTGTCCTCGGGGTAGCACTTATTATCCTGGAGTTATTCCTGCCGGGAGGAGTAGCAGGAATAATAGGGTTTATTTCCATATTGGCGAGTTTGTTCCTTGCCACGGATAATGTGGTCTACATGGGAATATCTTTACTAATCGCCATTGGAGTGTCCATTTTAGCTTCTATCTTAATGATAAAGGTGTTTGGTAAAAAGATGAAAATATTCAGGAAGATTGTGTTGAGAGACTCTACGAATACAGAAAGCGGCTATGTATCGAATAAAACGAGAACAGAGCTTATTGGTCTTGTTGGGCAAACGTTAACCGCATTGCGACCATCAGGAACTGTGCTTGTTGAAGATGAGCGCCTTGACGTTGTTAGCGAAGGATCTTATATTGAAAAAAATAAAATGGTTAAAATTGTTAAAGTAGAAGGAGCAAGAATTGTTGTTCGAGAAATACCAAATTTAAATAAAGAATAGCTTTAAGGAGGAAACAATATGCCTATTGATGCACCAACGATATTTTTATTAGTGGCAATAGTACTCGGTATTATTCTCATCGCCGTGTTACTAACATTTGTACCAGTGATGCTGTGGATTTCAGCGCTCGCAGCAGGAGTGAAAGTTAGCATCTTCACACTTATTGGAATGAGATTACGAAGAGTTATTCCAAGCCGAGTTATTAATCCGTTAATTAAAGCCCATAAAGCGGGACTTAATGTTACAACGAACCAATTGGAAAGTCATTACCTTGCTGGTGGTAATGTCGATAGAGTGGTAAATGCACTAATTGCAGCGCAAAGAGCAAATATTGAGCTTTCTTTTGAACGCTGTGCCGCAATTGATTTAGCGGGCCGTGATGTTCTTGAAGCGGTGCAAATGAGCGTAAATCCAAAAGTAATTGAAACTCCATTTATTGCCGGTGTGGCGATGGATGGGATTGAAGTGAAAGCAAAAGCAAGAATCACCGTTCGCGCAAATATTGAGCGTCTCGTCGGTGGTGCGGGTGAAGAAACAGTCATTGCCCGTGTTGGTGAGGGAATTGTCTCGACCATCGGTTCGTCTGACAACCATAAAAAAGTATTAGAAAATCCTGATATGATTTCTCAAACAGTTTTGTCAAAAGGTTTAGATTCTGGAACTGCCTTTGAAATTCTTTCGATCGATATTGCAGATGTTGATATCGGTAAAAATATCGGAGCTGAGTTACAAACAGAGCAAGCTGAAGCGGATAAGAAAATTGCACAAGCAAAGGCAGAAGAACGTCGTGCAATGGCAGTAGCCCAAGAGCAAGAAATGAAGGCGCGTGTCGAAGAAATGAGAGCAAAAGTGGTCGAAGCCGAAGCAACTGTACCACTTGCGATGGCAGAAGCGCTTAAATCTGGAAATATCGGTGTAATGGATTATATGAATATTCAAAATATTTCAGCGGATACCGATATGAGAGATTCGATCGGTAAAATAACTGATGATGAAAATGGGAAAAAGAACGACTAGATGAAGTGCCAGAAAGAAAAACGGCTCCTAATTAAAGAAGGGAGGTAGCCTCTCTTGCAATTCTTATTAGATAACCCTTTTATACTGATTATCCTTTTAGGAATCCTTTCGTCGATGTTTAAAACAAACAAAGAAAAACCGGCGAATAAGAAACCTACAAGGCAAGCTTCAACGACAAGCACTGAGAATCCTCCACCTTCAAACCCGATGGCTGAGGTATTTAGAGAGCTTGTAGAAGAGGCACCAGCCAAGCCGATTTATAATGAATACGTGGATACAAAAAAAGAGGCAGAAGCAAAAATTGCCGCTTTGAAAAAACAGCAAGAACAGTACGCTGATAAAGTAAGTAGAATGAATACGCTAAGTCGTATAAATGAACAATCACAGCCATTGATGGAAAGTGTTGCTAAAAGCGGCCGAACCTTCAAGGTTGAAGGGGAAAAACTGGCGGATGCGATTATTTGGTCTGAAATACTTGGTCCGCCAAGAGCGAAGAAGCCTCATCGTTCCATGAACTTTCGCTCGCGATAAAAAGAAGTGCTAGAACCCCCTTTCATCTCATAAATATGAGATGAAAGGGGGTTCTTTTTTTATGGCAAAAAAGTGGGGACATCGCATAAAAAGCTGGATGACAACACAAATGGAGCTTCCTCAAGATGTCATGATGGACCTACCCCGAATAACGATGATCGGTCAAATTCACATATACATTGAGAACCACCGGGGATTGATAGCATTTTCTGACAAGGAAGTTAGACTCCTTTTAAAGCAAGGACAATTATTAGTAAAAGGAAAGGCATTTGTTATAAAAACGATTCTTCCAGAAGAGATCCTTCTAGAAGGAAAAATTGATCAAGTTCTTTTTTTGAAGGAATAAAAAAGGGAAAGGAAATCCTCTAGGTGATTTCCTTTCTGTTAAAAAGAAGTGCAGGAGGCTAAGAAATGAGAAATCATTGGATCTATTTTTTTTGGGGGATTGTTACGATTAAAGCAACGGGAACTGGGTTAGAAAGGTTCATTAACCGTCTTTCGAGGAATGGAATTTTAATTTGGGACGTTAAAAAGCATGGATTAGAGACAATGACCTTCAAAATGTCATTGAAAGATATGAAAGAGCTGAAGCAAGCGGTGAGAAATTCAGGATGTAAGGTGAAATTTTTAAAGAGGACAGGCCTTCCGTTTTTAATTCGACGCCTCTTTAAGAACAGCGGTTTTTTTACCGGAGCAATTCTTTTTTTAACGATCCTTTTCCTTTTATCGAATATGATCTGGGGCATCGAAATAAAGGGGGCCGATCCGGCTACAGAGCACAAAATTAGGAAGGAATTGGATGCCATTGGATTAAAAAAGGGGCAATTGCAGTTCTTCGTTGAGGAACCGGAAGGAATTCAGCGAGCAATAATGAACGCGATTGAAGAGGTAACATGGGTTGGTGTCGAGTTGCAGGGGACAACCTATCATTTTCAAGTGGTCGAAAAAAATGTTCCGGAGGAGCCAGAGAAGCTCGGGCCGCAAAATTTAGTAGCTGCAAAAAAAGCGGTAATTGTAGATATGTTTATTGAAGAAGGACAGCCAAAAGTCGATATCCATGATCATGTGAAACCTGGACAGCTTTTAGTATCAGGACAAATTGGCAAGGAAGGACAAACAAAGTCTGTTTCAGCTAAGGGAGAAGTATATGGTGAAATTTGGTACAAGTCTGAAGTGATTTTACCTTTAAAAAGTAGTTTTCAAGTGTTTAATGGTAATGAGCTAAGGAAACACTTTCTTAAAATTACGGATTTCTCCATTCCGGTTTGGGGTTTTAAAGATCATAGTTATAAGACATTTGAAAAAGAAAGGAAAGAGAAAAAATTTAAATTTTTAAAATGGGAATTGCCAATTACTTATATTCAGGATACGTATCGAGAGAGTGAACATGTAACAAGACTATATAAAGATGATGAAGCAATTGAAGCAGCAAAAGAAATGGCAAGAACAGATATAAAAAATGGCTTACCTGAAGATGCTACTATTAAGGGAGAAAAAGTTTTGCGCCAAACAATCCAGAATGGTAAAGTATATTTATCAATGCATTTCCAAGTGATCGAGAATATTGCAAAATCATACCCCATCATTCAAGGAGAGTCGGAATGACAGAAGAATTAACAACTATTAAAGTACAATTAGAAAACCCAAATGAAGCGGTTTCTTTACTTGGCAATTCAGATGCGAATATTAAAATTTTGGAAGCTGAGTTAAACGTGTCCATTATTACTAGGGGCGAAACAGTTCATGTCTCTGGGAATGAAAATAATGTAGAGCTCGTCTCGCACATCATTGAACAGCTGCTCTATGTCATTCGCAAGGGAATCAATATTTCTGGTCGCGATGTCATGTATGCTATTCAAATGGCCAAGAAGGGAACGCTCAATTATTTTAAGGATATTTATGAAGAAGAAATTACAAAAAATGCAAAGGGAAAATCAATTCGTGTAAAAACCCTTGGCCAGCAGCAGTATATTGCAGCGATGAAAAAGCATGATCTTGTTTTTGGAATTGGGCCTGCGGGAACAGGGAAAACTTATTTAGCGGTTGTGATGGCGATTCATGCTTTAAAAAATGGAAGTGTAAAGCGAATTATTCTTACCCGTCCGGCTGTCGAGGCGGGAGAAAGCCTTGGTTTTTTACCAGGCGATTTGAAAGAAAAGGTCGATCCTTATTTAAGGCCGTTATATGATGCCTTACATGATATTTTAGGGACTGAGCATACGGGAAGAATGATTGACAGAGGAACGATTGAAATTGCACCCTTGGCCTATATGCGTGGGCGGACGCTTGATGATGCGTATGTCATATTGGATGAAGCTCAAAATACGACAAATGCACAAATGAAAATGTTTCTAACTCGCCTTGGATTTGGCTCGAAGATGGTTATTACAGGTGATAAAACACAAATCGATCTCCCTAAAGGAGTTCAATCAGGACTTGTAGAAGCAGAGAAAAGATTGCAGGATGTAAAAGGAGTTGGAATGGTTCATCTTGAGCAATCCGATGTTGTGAGGCATCCGCTGGTTGCTAAAATTATCCAAGCATATGAAACTTAAAATCGCTAACTACTAAGCCGTTTGGACTTTCCAAACGGCTTTTTTCATCGCGAAAACTAGAAAATATAGGTGAAACTTGGAAGGAAACCTGTTATCATTTTCATAAGTGAGTGGCTATTCCATTCATTTGGAACTATTTTATGACAAGAATCGATGTTTATTTTTGCTCATAAAAACCATATACATATAATAAGGCGATATTTGTTAAGCTTCAAAAACGAGTGAGTATTTGTTGCTGACATTACTTTGACGATGTAGGAGGAAATAGAATGGAGAAATTTCAGCGACAATTAGCCAAAATTCGCAATTTATTAGATATTACATTCTTTAGAGTAGCATTATTCCTAATTTTGGGCTTTGTTTTATACCTCGTCATGTATAGTAATGTTAAGCCTGAAAAGCTGAATCTAAACCTTTTCTCTGTTGCAACTGAAGCAATTCGGTCTCCGGTGACAGTCTCGGATCGAGAAAGTACTGAAAGGAAGCGCGAAGCTGCAGAAGAACAAGTGGCGGATGTCTATGTGTTAAAAAAAGAAATTAATGAAAATCGAGTCGATCTCATTACTTCGATTTTTGATTCTTCACTCGCCTTAAAAAAAGAGTTAGAGGCACCAAATACGGATTTGGAAGAGGGTGCTGCTAATAATAGTACTGGCAATGGATCCACTCCAAATCAATCGGTAACGACTAGCGAAAAGATTGACATGCTAAAGGAACGTTTAACGGAAGATGTTGCCAATGATGTATCAGATGCAACTTTTACAGCCCTCGTTTCGACATCGACGGCAGACCTCTCCATTGCCAAAGATTTAACAGTAACAGCAATTAATAATATTATGAAAAATAAAATTCCCGCCGATGAAGTCGAGAATGCTAAAAAAAGGGTGGAAGATGAATTAAGATATACAAACTTAGAAAGCAATTTAAAAAATGCTGTAATTGAACTTGGACGTTACGCTATCATGCAAAATGAGTTTTTTGATGTCGAGGCAACACAGGAACTAAGACAACAGGCAAGAGAAAGTGTAGAGCCTGTGAAAATTTTGCAGGGGCAAATTATTGTTGAAGAAAATCAGCTCATCAACCCAGAAATTTATCGTCAGCTAGAGCTCGTTGGCTTATTGGATAATGAAAACTCACTTCTTCCATTTATCGGCCTTGGTTTGTTTATCATTATTTTGCTGACTGCTTTATATTATTATTTTTACGAGCTAAAGCTCAAGGGAGAAACGAGGCAAAATTATCTTTTGCTTTTTAGCATTATTTTTATTTTCTCAATTTTATTATTAAAGGGAATTAGTCTTATTCAGCTTGAATACTCGGAAATAGGTTATGTATTTCCTGTTGCGATGGGTGCAATGCTATTAAAGATATTAATTGATGAGCGCCTAGCCCTTTTATGGACAGTATCAATTTCTCTTTGTGCGACGATCATTTTCAATGAAGGAGTGACGTCAGCACTAAATTTTCATGTTGGGATTTACTTGCTTTGCAGTGGAATTGCAGGCATCCTATTTTTAAGCAAGCAAAATCAAAGATCGAAAATTTTACAAGCGGGCCTGTTTATTTCAGCTATTAATTTAATGGTTATATTCGCATTAGTGTTTATGCAAAATGCTCATTATAACGCTCTTGAGTATACATTTTACTTTGTAGCTGCATTTATTTCGGGGATTGCGTCTGCAGTATTAACGATTGGGCTTTTACCATTTTTTGAAGCAGGCTTCGGAATTTTATCAACGATGCGATTAATTGAATTGTCGAACCCTAATCATCCATTGTTAAGGAAAATATTAACAGAGGCACCTGGTACTTATCATCATAGTGTGATGGTGGCGAATTTATCGGAATCTGCTTGTGAAGCAATAGGAGCCAATGGACTTTTAGCACGTGTGGGCTGTTATTATCATGACATTGGTAAGACAAATAGACCCCAGTTTTTTATAGAAAATCAAATGAATATCGAAAATCCTCATGATCGTTTGCCTCCGCAGACAAGCAAGAATATTATTATTGCGCATGCGACTGATGGCGCGGAGATTTTACGTAAATATAAGCTTCCGAAGGAAATTATTGATATCGCAGAACAGCACCATGGTACGACTTTATTAAAATTCTTTTACCATAAAGCAAAAGAGAACGGATTGGAGGTTGAAGAGAAGGATTATCGTTATCCTGGTCCAAAGGCCCAGACGAAGGAAACGGCTATCATAGGTATTGCTGATAGTGTTGAAGCAGCCGTCCGTTCCATGGCAAGTCCGAATCCTGAACAAATTGAAGGTCTAGTTCGTAATATTATTGCTGATCGCTTGCAGGATGGACAATTAAATGAATGTGATCTAACTTTAAAGGAATTAGAAATAGTAGCCAATACGTTATGTGAAACATTGAAAGGGATCTTCCATTCGCGCATTGAGTACCCAGAAATGACTAAACAGAAGGTGAAGCAAGCATGAGTTTGAATATTGATTTTTTAGATGAAACGAATGAAGTAGGAGAGAAGCTGACCGATCAGCTTGAAGATTTATTGCAATTTGCGGCGAGCAAAGAAATGGTGGAAGCGGGGAGCGAGCTTTCGGTTACCTTTGTAA
This sequence comes from Robertmurraya sp. DFI.2.37, assembly GCF_029211245.1. Classification (NCBI taxonomy): domain Bacteria; kingdom Bacillati; phylum Bacillota; class Bacilli; order Caryophanales; family Bacillaceae; genus Robertmurraya; species Robertmurraya sp. DFI.2.37. The sequence continues at coordinate 63,084 of NZ_JARGEJ010000012.1, forward strand.
CGAATGAAAGAATTCAAGAAATAAATCGTGAGTATCGCGGTAAAGATTATCCTACAGATGTGATTTCTTTTGCCTTAGAAGAGATGGGAGAAGGAGAAATTCAAGTAAGTGGAAACGAACTTCCTCGAGTGCTGGGAGATATCATTATTTCGATTAAAAAAGCACACGAACAGGCAGAGGAATATGGTCATAGCTTTGAGCGGGAAATTGGCTTTCTTGCGGTGCATGGCCTCCTTCATTTATTAGGGTATGATCATGAGAATGAAGAGGACGAGAAAAAAATGTTTGCTCGACAAAGGGTCATTTTAGATGAATACGGATTACAGAGATAAGCGCCCGTTCAAAGCAAAAGGTGTCCGCCAATCATTTAGCTATGCCTTTGAAGGAATAAAGCATACGATAATGACAGAAAGAAATATGAGAATTCATATGTGGATTTCTATTCTTGTTATCGGTACAGGATTTGTTCTAAAAATCACTGCTTTAGAATGGCTATTCGTATTAATTGCTGTCGGTGGGGTTATTTCGTTAGAGCTAATCAACACAGCATTAGAGAGATTAGTGGATCTGGCGACGGGTGATTACCACCCACTCGCCAAACAAGCGAAGGATGTCGCTGCTGGAGCTGTCATGGTCTATGCGTTACTGTCCATTATTATCGGATTAATTATCTTTTTACCAAAACTAATTGGATGAAAGCTTAGAAAAACCTGTAGATGCCTACAGGTTTTTTTGCCGCATATTTAGTTGAAGCGCTGTACTTTCTCTACTGCTCCTAAATAGTTACCTGGTCATGATGATAGGGGGAGCCCTTTGGATTACTGAGCTAGCTAGCTTCAAAAAAATTCATGAAAACCAAGCAATGTAGTTGGCATAGAAGGCTGGTAGACGCGTAAGGGAAACTCTTAAGGTTCCGATAGTTGTCAAAGTATGAAAACTTCTCGTTCCAATAAAAATTTATATAAGAATGTTCTAAGCAATTAAAATATTCACTAAGTAACTATGCTAAAATGAAAAATAAAGGAGGGAGCTAGGATGGGATTCGTTTTGGAAATCGGAAGTATTTTATTCCCTCTAATCATTGTGAGTGGGATTGGCATATTTGTAGTGGTAAGAATGAAGCATAAATATAAAAAAAATACTTTGAGTAAGAAGAAATCAAAAAGTGCTCAAAATTTATTAGATAGTTTAATTCCACTTGGTATGATGTTTGGTTCTGCTCTTGGTATAATTATTAGCATGTTTTCTCCGCTCTCTTTATTATTCACCATCACTATTGGTGCTGGACTAGGTTTATTAATTGGATATTTTGCTTATGAAATTTATGGAAAAAAAGAAGAAAGCTATTAGCAATTTTTTTTAAGAAGGCCCGCTAGCGAGCAGCTTTGAAGGATTATCGAGAGAGAACCATAAGAATAATATCAGTAATTATGCCGCTCGTTCATCCATTTTTTTTATGAGAACTTCGCAAATAGTCTTTTCTTTTTTGCATCTCGTTCCAGAAACCGCTAAAATAACATCACATATATTTTACCCGTAAGGTCAAGTTTTTAGAAAATTCTAATTTTTTTATTACAATTTTGCAACAATTAATGAAATCTTGGCAAGAATACGGTAAAATATAGGAAGTAGCAGTCTTCGTTATGAAAGGAAGTAGTAATTGGTGAATCAAGCAGAATTAATCGAACAATCAAAGATCGCAATGGATAAAGCCTATGTACCATATTCTAAATTTAAAGTGGGAGCTGCCCTCCTCACAGCCGATGGAAAGGTCTATCATGGCTGTAATATTGAAAATGCAGCATATAGCATGACCAACTGTGCTGAGAGAACAGCATTGTTTAAAGCCGTTTCTGAAGGGGTGAGAAATTTTACTGTTCTTGCTGTCGTAGCGGATACGGACCGACCTGTTCCTCCATGCGGTGCATGTCGTCAAGTGATTGCGGAATTGTGCCCAAAAGACATGAAAGTAGTTTTAACGAACTTAAAAGGGGATATTAAAGAACTAACGATAGAAGAATTATTGCCTGGAGCATTTACACCGGAGGATTTGCATGACTAACGTAGAAGAAACTAAACAACATAAATCAGGATTTATTTCCATTATTGGACGTCCCAATGTAGGAAAATCAACATTTTTAAATCGAGTGATTGGGCAAAAAATTGCCATTATGAGTGATAAGCCACAAACAACGAGAAATAAAGTTCAAGGTGTGCTTACAACGAATGACGCGCAGCTTATTTTTATTGATACGCCAGGAATTCATAAGCCAAAACATAAGCTTGGTGACTTTATGATGAAGGTCGCTCAAAACACGCTAAAAGAAGTTGATATCGTCTTGTTTATGGTCAATGCTGAAGAGGGCTATGGGCGTGGAGAAGAGTTTATCCTTGAGAAATTTAAGAGTGTAAAGACACCGATTTTCCTAGTGATTAATAAAATTGACAAAATACACCCTGATCAATTATTAACGTTAATTGAATCCTATAAAGAGAAGCACCCATTTGCAGAAGTGATTCCGATTTCTGCTCTAGAAGGCAATAATGTCGAAACATTACTTGAGCAAATTAAAAAGTATTTACCTGAAGGTCCACAGTTTTACCCAGCAGATCAAGTAACTGATCACCCTGAAAGATTTATTGTCTCAGAACTGATTAGAGAGAAAGCGCTCCATTTGACGCGGGAAGAAATTCCTCATTCTTTAGCTGTTGTAATTGAAAAAATGGAGCGTCGGGAAGACAAAGATGTGGTTCATGTGATGGCTACAGTCATTGTTGAAAGAGATTCGCAAAAAGGAATTATTATTGGTAAGCAAGGTAGCATGCTTAAAGAAATTGGGAAAAGAGCGCGAATCGACATAGAAAACCTTTTAGGAACAAAGGTTTTTCTTGAATTGTGGGTAAAGGTACAAAAAGATTGGCGCAATAAAATGACACAACTCCGTGATTTCGGTTTTCGTGAGGATGAATACTAACATTCTTCTTTTTTCTAAATTATTATGTAAGCCATTAGAATATGCATGTTTCGAAATATTTACTTGTCTAAAAAACTGGCAGGTGAGCGTGAGCGCTCCCTATGTATTGGTCGTTTTAACAATATTTATGTAACATGAAATTTAGATGTCAGGGCTATGATAAGGTTAAGGATTTGGGATAGTAATTGCTAGTCGAAAAATTGAAAGGTGGGGTTTTTGATGTTGGATTTTACCTGGAGAATCTTTTCAGAGACAGGTAATATTGACACGTATCTTCTCTACAAGGAATTGGAGAAAGAAAATCAAGAAATACCCGAAAATCAGAGCAACGAGCTAGCAGAGAAGTTTCCATATCTCTAGTTTTGTCCTGCTAAAGGATGGATGGTGATGGTCGATGCTGCAAAAATGCGAGGGCATCGTCATTCGAACAAGTCATTATGGAGAAGCGAATAAGGTTGTCACTTTATATACCCGAGAATGGGGAAAGGTTGGTGTGATGGCTGGAGGGGCCAAAAAGCCAAACAGCCGCTTAGCGGCCGTCACTCAACCTTTTACATATGGATATTTCTTAATTAAGAAAAGTACAGGTTTAGGAAATCTTCAACAAGGGGATATTATTTCCTCAATGAGAGGGATTAAGGAAGATATTTTTCTTACCGCCTATGCAAGTTATATCATTGATTTAACTGACAAAGCTACAGATGAGAAAAAACCAAATCCTTTTCTATTTGAACTTCTTTATCAAACTCTAAACTATATGAACGAGGGTGTCGATCCGGAGATATTAATGAATATTTATGAGATGAAAATTCTTAATATGCTTGGATTATATCCTGTGCTTAATCAGTGCTCCATTTGTGGGAATACCGAAGGTGAGTTCTCCTTTTCGATTCGAGAAGGAGGCTTTATTTGTCACCAATGTCTCGAGAAAGACCCGTATCATTATAAGATTTCAAAAGCAACTGTACAGCTTTTACGGTTATTTTATTTCATTGATATTGCAAGATTGGGGAATATTTCCGTTAAAGAGGAAACAAAAAAAGAACTAAAAACGATTATATCTGCCTATTATGATGAGTACTCTGGTCTGAATTTAAAAACAAAACGATTTTTAAAACAAATGGATCAAATCAAAGGATTAGACGAGAAAAGCTAGATATGCGTTATTTCGCATGGCTATTTACGCTATTTAACTTGAGTTTAAGTCTGTTATCTCATGCGCAGAGCCCAAAAAATAAAACAGACCAAAGCAGGTGCCGCTTATGGGGTTTTTACAATCTCTGATAAGCTTCATCACCTTATAGTTTAGAAGGGTGCTCAGCACGAAAAAGGCAACTTTCATTCACTGAACGACGCTTTCTTGATGAGCAGTTATAGGTGATGAATCATTGACATTTTTTTTGTTTTTCGATATTATAATTGAAAATTACAATACGCGAAGAAGGAAAAGAGTACTTAACATTTCTCTATGAAAGCGATCCTAGGATGGTGTAAGCTAGGAGATAGGGCGTTAAGGAAGGGCGTTCCGGAGCGTTCGTTTGAAAGTGGCTGTCATCAATAGCAATAGCAATGGCAGCAAATAGGGTGGAACCGCGGGTAAACTCTCGTCCCTATGCTTACTAAAGCATAGGGAACGGGAGTTTTTTGTTTCTATATGCGAGAAAATGAGAAGGAAGGGAAGAAACAATGAATATTCAAAACATGATTTTAACGTTACAAAAGCACTGGTCTAATCAAGGTTGCATTCTCATGCAAGCTTACGATGTTGAAAAAGGAGCCGGGACGATGAGTCCGTATACTTTCCTGCGTGCAATCGGCCCAGAGCCTTGGAATGTAGCTTATGTTGAACCATCTCGTCGACCAGCAGATGGACGTTACGGAGAAAATCCAAATCGTCTTTATCAGCACCATCAATTTCAGGTGATTATGAAACCTTCGCCAGATAATATACAAGAGCTTTACTTAGACTCTTTAAAGGCATTAGGAATTAATCCGTTAGAGCATGATATTCGTTTTGTTGAGGACAATTGGGAAAATCCATCCCTTGGCTGTGCTGGTCTAGGCTGGGAAGTATGGCTTGATGGTATGGAAATTACTCAGTTTACGTATTTTCAACAAGTTGGTGGTTTAGAATGTAAGCCTGTTTCTGTTGAGATTACTTATGGAATTGAGCGTTTAGCTTCTTACATTCAAGAAAAGGAAAATGTTTTTGATCTAGAGTGGACAGAAGGATTTACGGTGAGAGATATTTTCCTTCAGCCTGAGTTCGAGCATTCTAAGTATACATTTGAAACATCGGACACTGAAATGCTCTTTCATTTATTCAATATTTATGAGAAGGAAGCACATCGTCAGATGGACGAAGGTCTTGTTCATCCAGCCTATGATTATGTGCTAAAATGCTCCCATACGTTCAACCTGTTAGATGCTAAAGGGGCTATTTCGGTTACAGAACGAACTGGATATATTGGTCGCTGTCGCAATTTAGCGAGGAAAATCGCGAAAACATTTTATGAGGAAAGGGAAAAGCTCGGCTTTCCGATTTTACAGGCAAAGGAGGATATGAGCCATGAGTAAGGATTTATTAATTGAGATCGGTTTAGAGGAAATGCCTGCACGTTTTGTCACAAGTTCGATTGAGCAATTTACCGCTAGAATTCAAAAATGGTTTATCGATCAAAAAATTGAAATTGGAGAAATCCATTCCTATTCGACACCGCGTCGCTTGGCAGTCATCGTGAAAGAAGTTTCTGAGTCGCAGCAAGATATTCAGGAAGAAGCGAAAGGACCAGCTAAAAAAATTGCTCTAGATGAAAACGGTAATTGGTCAAAAGCTGCAATTGGCTTTTCCCGCGGACAAGGGATGAGTGTTGATGATATTTACTTTAAGGAAATCGGCGGGGTCGAATATGCCCATGTAGAAAAGTTTATTAAAGGAGGAGAAACTCGTTCACTTTTACCTGAACTGAAGCAAATTATTACCGGCTTAACTTTTCCGAAAAATATGCGTTGGGCAAATGAGGATATGAAGTATATTCGCCCAATTAAATCGCTTGTTGCTATATACGGCAGCGAGATTATTCCGTTTACAATCACAAACGTAGCAACAAGCAATTGGACAATGGGACATCGTTTCCTTGGAGAAAAGGTAGAAATTTCTTCACCAGAAGAGTATGTTCCTACCCTTCTAGGACAGTATGTAATTGCGGATAGTGAGGAAAGAAAAGCTGCAATCGTATCACAATTAAAAAAAATAGAAGAAGAAAATGATTGGGTTATTCCAATTGATGAGGATTTGCTGGAAGAGGTAAATAATTTAGTCGAATACCCTACTGCACTTTTCGGAAAGTTTGCAGAAGAATTTCTTGAACTACCGGAAGAGGTTTTAATTACTTCTATGAAAGAACACCAACGTTACTTCCCAGTTAAGTCTTCAGCAGGAAAGCTCCTTCCCTTTTTTGTAACAGTCCGTAACGGGGACCATCAGCATCTCGAAACCGTTGCAAAAGGGAATGAGAAAGTGTTAAAAGCACGGTTAGCCGATGCGGCATTTTTCTATAAAGAAGACCAGAAGCTTGAGATTGATAAGGCTTTAGAGAAGTTTAAAACGATTGTTTATCATGAGGAAATTGGCACTTTAGCTGAGAAGGTAGAACGTGTTAAACAATTAGCTAATATGCTAACATTTGAATTAAATTTTTCAAATGAGGATAAAAATATTACGAATCGTGCTGCAGAAATAAGCAAATTTGATCTCGTAACGAATATGGTGTACGAATTCCCAGAACTTCAAGGATTTATGGGTGAGAAATACGCTATTCAAAAGGGTGAGCGAGAAGAAGTCGCAAAAGCGATTAATGAGCATTACATGCCTAGAAATGCTGAGGATGATACAGCGCGATCGAATGCAGGAGCGGCATTGGCGATTGTTGAAAAATTAGATACGATTGCATCTACATTTGCAATCGGATTGATCCCAAGCGGCTCACAAGATCCGTATGCTTTAAGAAGGCAAGCAACTGGAATCGTGCAAACACTGATCAATAAAAACTGGCATGTCGAACTTGAGAAACTTATTTTACTTGCGATTGATTCGGTTGAAAAAGCTCAATTTTCAAAGTTAACGAGTGCGGAGTTAGAGAAGGAACTGATCGCTTTCTTTAAACTCAGACTTAAATACGTTCTGCAGGAACGAGGTATTCGCTATGATGTTATTGATGCTGTCCTTTCGCAAAAAATAGGTAGTGTAGCAGTGCTAGTGCGTAAAGCAGAAACGCTGAATGACCATAAAGAGGATGCTGATTTTAAAGATACGATAGAAGCGTTGAGCAGGGTGATTAATATTGCAGCAAAGGCGGAAGCGTTAGTCGATGTAGATTCAGCATTATTTGAAAATGAGCAGGAAAGCGAACTGAATACAGCGTTGACTGCAGTAGAGAGTGCTCTAGAAACTGAAGTAACAGAAGAAGAGTATTTTCAATTACTTGTATCATTAAAGGTGCCGATCAACAACTATTTTGAGCATACGATGGTTATGGTTGAGAATGAAAAGTTAAGAACAAATAGACTGAGTTTATTAGCGAGAGTTGCAAATGTGATTAAAGGTTTTGCTGATGTTACTGAAATAATCGTGAAATAGAAAATGGTGTAATTAGGAAATTTATCCAATTGGCTATTATTTGTAAGAGCCTGCTCTACATGAGCGGGCTCTTGCTGATAGTGTTCGGAATATTGGCATAGTCCTTTAAGTAAAAACTTTCAGTACAACTTTAAGTAGTATATAATAATAGTCATAAAGTATAGCATTATTCACTAGGTTGATTAGGTGGTGAGTACAATAGAGCTGAACAAACGACAAGAGCAAATTTTAGAAATCGTGAAGGGAAATGGTCCTATAACTGGAGAACAGATTGCTGAACGGTTAAGCTTAACTCGTGCTACGCTGCGACCAGATTTGGCCATTTTAACGATGGCAGGATATTTAGATGCTAGACCGAGGGTCGGCTATTTTTATACAGGGAAATCAGGGGTGCAACTTTTAACTGAGAGTCTCAAAAAACTGTATGTAAAGGACTATCAATCTATCCCGGTCGTTGTCAATGAAAATATCTCTGTATATGATGCAATCGTAACGATGTTTCTAGAAGATGTGGGAACACTATTTGTGGTAGATCAGAAAAATCTTTTAGTTGGAGTGCTGTCTAGAAAGGACTTACTTCGCGCAAGTATTGGCAAGCAGGAATTAACGACTCTCCCGGTTAATATTATAATGACAAGGATGCCCAATATTACGATGTGTGTAAAAGAAGATTTGTTAATTGATGTAGCAAGTAAATTGATCGATAAACAAATTGATGCTTTACCTGTCGTTAAAGAAACAGATAAAGGATTTGAAGTGATTGGCAGAGTTACAAAAACGAACTTAACAAAAGCGTTGGTCGCCCTTGCCAATAATGAGTAAATGACTTTTTGTACATACGAAACTTGATATGCGGGAGTAACTTGAAAATAAATGCAAGCATCTTTTATGTTTTGTAGGGTCAAGTCTCTATAAGGAAACATAGTCGAAAAAGTGACAGAGGGGATGGTTTTTTAAATGGGAAAGGTTCCAATCATCTATGTTGTATCTGACTCTGTTGGGGAGACAGCAGAGCTTGTAACAAAGGCTGCAGTTAGCCAATTTAATGGTAGCAACGCCACCATTAAACGATTCCCATATGTAGAGGATATTGAAGATATTGATGAGGTTATCTCACTTGTGAAAATGGACAAGGGCATGATTGCCTATACGTTAGTAAAACCAGAGATTCGTGATTATATGAAGCAAGCGAGTATGAAGGAACAGATTTATGCTTGTGACATCATTGGACCATTAATTGATGAGATTCAAGCAGCAAGTGGAATAAAACCTCTTTTTGAACCAGGATTGGTCAGAAAGCTTGATGAAGATTATTTCAAAAAGGTGGAAGCAATCGAGTTTGCCGTCAAGTATGATGACGGACGAGATCCGAGGGGGATTTTGAAGGCTGATATCGTCCTTGTTGGGGTTTCGCGAACATCGAAAACGCCGCTCTCACAATATTTAGCTCATAAACGACTTAAAGTTGCCAACGTACCGTTAGTTCCTGAAGTTGACCCGCCTGAAGAGCTTTTTCATACTTCGCCTGAAAAATGCTTTGGATTAAAAATTGGTTCGGAAAAATTAAATAGCATTAGACGAGAGCGGTTGATTTCCCTTGGACTAAATGATCAAGCGAGCTATGCTAACTTAACGAGAATTAACGAAGAACTTGAGTACTTTGAGAAAATCGTTTCCAAAATCGGTTGCCAGACGATTGATGTGACGAACAAGGCTGTGGAAGAAACAGCGAATATCATTTTAAATCAGTATTATAAGAGAAAAATATCTCAATAAGTGAGGGTGACTAGTGCATAAACATTGTGCTAGTTTTCTTTTTTATACGTCGATGTTGGTCTTTTGCTCAGTTTTTCTCCAATCCTTTAGTGTAACTAAAGGGTGTGTGAAACCAAGGCAACTGACGAAATAAGGCAAAAATCATTTGAGTCAACATATTGCTTAAAAAGCTTTTTCATTATGTAAGAAAAAATAATGGAAAAATACTATTGTTTATACTATAATAAAAAATTGTGATAAAAATGTTTATTATAGGTTTAGACTTACTTCCGAACGAATAAACTAATTATGAATAGAAGTCAAGTTCAGAACCAAAAGAAAATTCGACAAATTCAAGATTTAAAACTTATTCCTATTTTAAGCAGGAATATGTGGAGTGATGTAGAATTTATAGTACATTAGGAAATGTAAAGGTCATAGTGGATGCCGATTCTTGTCCGGTGAAAGCGGAAATTGTCGAAATTGCTCAGAATTTTGGTGTGGATGTTTCCTTTGTTGCTTCCTACAATCATATGATAAACAATCCTTTAGGTGGGAATTGGCATTATGTTGATTCAGATAAAGAGGCTGCAGACTTGTTTATCATGAATCATGTCCATGCTGGTGACATAGCTGTTACACAGGACATTGGTTTAGCCTCAACCCTATTGGCAAAAAACGTTTATGTCCTAAGCCCACGAGGAAGTTTGTATGATGAGAAGGATATTGAAGCTGCACTGCATATGCGATATTTAGCGGCAAAAGCACGAAGACAAGGGAAGTATGGCAAGGGACCGAAGCCATTCACAACGGACGATCGAATCTCCTTTGAAAAAAATTTCACTAAATTATTGTCGAAAATTAAAGGGGTTCTTTGATTTTTGCCGAATATCTCATCATTGAGCTTATTATAAACATTTCTTTTTTCATGTTATGACCTTACGAAATTACAATATATGGAGTTGTTTTCAATGCAAGTGCGAATTCCGGAAGACAAAATAAATGAAATTCGCCAAGCCGTTGATATAGTTGATCTCATTAGCGACTATGTGCAACTAAAAAAACAAGGGCGTAACTACATGGGATTATGCCCATTCCATGGTGAAAACACACCATCCTTTTCCGTTTCACCAGATAAACAAATTTATCATTGTTTTGGGTGTGGAGCGGGTGGAAATGTTTTCTCGTTTATTATGGAGCTTGACAGTCTCACGTTTCCTGAAGCAGCGATTAAGCTGGCTGAAAAAGCAAATATCGCATTGGATATTTCATCATCACAGGTTGCATCTACAACTGAGACATCTTTTTCAAAAGAATTAAAACAAATGATTGAAGCTCATGAATTAATACGTAAATTTTACCATCATTTGCTGGTGAATACAAAAGACGGTCAACACGCTTTGGAATATCTGCTTGATCGTGGATTTACATTAGAATCAATTGAGAAATTTCAAATTGGTTATGCATTAAATTCATGGGAATTTGTTTATAAATTTTTGACAAAGAGAAAGTTTGAACCCGCTATATTGGAAAAATCAGGTCTCATTATTAAACGAGAAAAGGACGGAACTTATTTTGACCGTTTTCGCGATCGAATTATGTTCCCTATTTTTGACCAAAAAGGAAATACGATTGCATTTTCAGGGAGATCATTGGGGTCAGAAGAACCTAAATATTTAAATAGTCCCGAAACAGCAATCTTTAATAAAAGCAAAATTTTATATAATTTTCACTTAGCAAGACCGAGCATGAGAAAATTGCAGCAGATTGTATTATTCGAAGGTTTTGCCGATTGTATCGCTGCAAACAGGGCTGGAGTTGAAAACGGTGTTGCTACAATGGGAACATCGTTGACAAGTGACCACGTTGCTTTAATTAGGAGAAATAGTGAATCTGTAACGATTTGTTATGATTCTGACAATGCAGGGATTGAAGCGGCTTATCGTGCAGCCAATTTATTGAGTGAAGCTGGCTCTCAAGTGAGAGTCGCGATGATGCCAGATGGTTTAGACCCGGATGATTATATTAAGAAATACGGAGAAGATAGATTTACAAAAGAAATCGTTGGTTCAAGCATGACTTTCATGGCTTTTAAGCTTCTTTACTTCAGAAGAGGAAAAGATCTGCAAAACGAAGGAGATCGCTTGCAGTATATCGAAGAAGTATTAAGGGAAATTAGCCAGCTCGATAAGGCGGTGGAGCGAGATCATTATTTAAGGCAAATTTCGAATGAATTTTCTCTTTCCTTGGATGCTTTAAAAGAGCAACAGAAGCAGCTCTATTTTGCACAAAAAAGAAAAAACCAAGGGCAGTCCTTTGCTGAACAAAAGCAAAAATATGTTTCCAGTAGGCAGATTGAACCATTAAAACCAGCCTTTCACAATGCTGAAAGAAGATTAATTTACCACATGATGAGAGATCCTAATATAGCTTATAAAGTGCAAGAGAGGCTCTCAAGTCATTCTTTTAATATTGATGAGCATCAAGCGATTATTACTTATTTATATGGATACTATGAAAAAGGAATGGAGCCAAATCCAAGTCAGTTTATAAACTATTTGACAGATGATAAACTTAGGCGGGTTATTGCTAACATTGAAATGATGTCAGTTAATGAAGAACTGAGTGAACAAGAGTTAAGCGATTATATTAATCAGGTGTTGAAACATCAAAAGTTGTTAATGATAAAGGAAAAAGAAAGAGAACGGCAACAGCTGGAGGCAGAATCTGATTTTTCTGGTGCAGCTCGAGTTGCGATGGAAATCATTCAGCTCAGAAAATCCTTATAATTAAAAGTGGTTTCAAAATGAAGGTTATGTAATAAAACATAACCCAAATTTTAACGATAAAAGTAAAAATTCCAATCGTTTTCGTGATTTTTAGAAGGAGGGGTACATATGGCTGAAAAGTCGGCCCGTTCAAAAGAGGTTGATTCAGATTTGACCCTAGAACAAGCAAAGGAACAATTAACAGAAGTAGGAAAGAAAACGGGTGTTCTCGCCTATGATCATATTGCAGAAAAACTGTCCAGTTTTGAATTAGATTCGGATACGATGGATGAATTTTATGCTTTCTTAGAAGAGCATGGTGTAGAACTTGTGGATGAGAATGACGATAGTGATCCGAATGTACAGGAGCTTTCTAAAGGAGAAGAAGAGTTTGATCTAAACGACCTCAGTGTTCCTCCTGGTGTGAAAATTAATGATCCTGTGCGCATGTATTTAAAGGAAATTGGGCGCGTTGATCTACTCTCGGCTGAAGAAGAGATTAACTTAGCTGAAAGAATTGAAGATGGTGATGAAGAAGCAAAACGCCGTTTAGCTGAGGCAAACCTACGTCTCGTTGTTAGTATAGCAAAGCGTTATGTCGGACGTGGAATGCTTTTTCTTGATTTAATTCAAGAAGGAAATATGGGTTTAATTAAAGCAGTTGAAAAATTTGATTATCGCAAAGGTTTTAAATTTAGTACGTATGCAACATGGTGGATTCGCCAAGCGATCACTCGTGCAATTGCTGACCAAGCAAGAACGATTCGGATTCCGGTTCATATGGTCGAAACGATCAATAAATTAATTCGTGTACAACGTCAACTTCTCCAAGATTTGGGACGCGAACCGACGCCAGAAGAAATTGCGGAAGATATGGATTTAACACCAGATAAAGTCCGTGAAATTTTAAAAATTGCGCAAGAACCTGTGTCTCTTGAAACTCCGATCGGTGAGGAAGATGATTCACATTTAGGAGACTTCATTGAAGACCAAGATGCGACATCTCCTTCTGAACACGCAGCATATGAATTATTAAAAGAACAGCTTGAAGATGTTCTAGATACATTAACCGATAGAGAAGAAAATGTGCTACGTCTACGCTTTGGATTAGATGATGGACGCACACGTACACTTGAAGAAGTGGGCAAAGTCTTCGGAGTGACACGTGAACGGATAAGACAAATTGAGGCTAAAGCACTTCGCAAGCTTAGACACCCAAGCCGAAGCAAAAGATTAAAAGACTTTTTAGAATAAAGCTTGAATAAAATATAAGAAAGTTATTGCTAGAAAATAGTTTACTTCTTACAATTGAGGTAAGCTATTTTCTTTTTATAAAGAATAGCCTTTTATTATAAAGGATGCGAAACCATGGATGAAAAGCGAAAAGCAATAATTGTAAATGAAATAATGACCTGGAAGGAAAACAGGATGCTTCCAGAACAGTATTGTGATTATTTATTAACCTTATACACGGAGGGAAACCATCCTCAGCAGTCTAAATCAAAAAAAATCAAAAAAGCATTTCAGAAGCAATATATTCTTCCGCTCTTATTAATTCCAATATATGTTTTTTTCTTTTATTTTACAGAATTATCTTTCGATTTGCAAATAGTGATTGCAGTTCTTTTTACGATAATGGGAATCATGCTCACATATTATTTTTTCAAAAAAGGCGTACAGTATCATATTGCTTTAATAATGACGGGTCTTCTTTTATTATTGTCGAGTGCGGAAATAGCAACAAATTTCATGGGCGACAATATTATTATTCTCTATGTTGTACTATGTTTGAATTGCTTGTTATGGATTATAACAGGGAAAAAGTTAAGGCTCGTATATTTTTTGATTTCTGGATATCTTGGTTTAGTTTTTGTCGTAATATCTATTTTGATCCAAATTTTTTAGATTAATGCCCAGCTTTTTTAGAAATATAGAGATAATTCACGGAACTTCTTCATACTATCATTGTAAGCGATTGCATCGTCAGGTCAAGGGGGGAGTTTCCGTGAATTTTGAATTTACGCCTGAACAAAACATGATTCGCCGTACAATTAAGGAGTTTGCGAAGGAAGAGGTTGAACCTGGGGCGATTGAGCGTGATATGAAAAGGGAGTTTCCATGTGATATTTTCAACAAACTTGGTGAAATGGGAATGATGGGCTTGCCTTTTCCGGAAGAGTATGGGGGAGGGGGAGCTGATACAATTAGCTTTGCGATTGTTACAGAGGAATTAAGTAGGGCCTGTGCATCAACTGGCATCACGTATTCTGCTCATATTTCATTAGGTGGTGCTCCTCTCGCATTATTTGGAACAGAAAAGCAAAAGCAAGAATATTTAGTGCCTATTTGCCAAGGGCGTTCACTCGGAGCATTTGGGCTAACGGAACCTAATGCGGGATCTGATGCCGCGGGTACGGAAACGGTGGCGAAGGAAGAAAGTGGCTCCTTTATAATTAATGGAAGCAAGTGTTTTATTACCAATGCCAGCTACGCAAAACATCTTGCGTTGACGGCTGTGACAGGTCAAGTGAATGGAAAAAAAGAAATAAGTGCGATTATTGTTCCAACTGATGCTTCAGGATTTTCAGTTAAAAACAATTATGAAAAAATGGGCTTACACGCTTCAAATACGACAGAGCTCATTCTGGATAATGTTGAAGTTCCGACCGAAAATCTGCTTGGAAAAAAAGGCGAGGGATTTAAACAATTTCTTATTACGTTAGACGGGGGAAGGATTGGAATAGGGGCGATGGCCGTAGGAATTGCTCAGGCCGCCTATGAGAAAGCGCTGCAATATGCAAAAGAAAGAAGACAATTCGGAACCACTCTTTCAAAATTTCAGGCAATTCAATTTAAGTTAGCTGATATGGCGATGAAGATTGAACTCGCTCGCAATATGGTTTATAAAGCGGCGTGGTTAAAGGACGTTGGGCGCTCTTTTACAAAGGAAGCGTCGATGTGCAAGCTCTATGCCTCGGAAATTTGTTGCGAGGTAGCCGATCAAGCAATTCAGATTCACGGTGGCTATGGATATATGAAGGAGTACGAAGTCGAACGCTATTTACGAGATGGAAAATTAACAGAAATTGGGGAGGGAACGTCAGAGATTCAACGAATGGTCATTGCTCGCCAAATAGGCTGTTAAGAATGATTAGAATAAAAATAATGAAAAAACATATCATAACCAATGAAACTTCACGATAACAAGTGAAGTTTTTGACTTTTTTTTGAACTTACTGTGACAAACTTTACTTTAGGTCTTTTCCTTCTATCATTTTTCGAGTAAAATAAAGGTTGTTTGTATTTATATTTGTCCTTTTCATAATGGCTCCTATAATAGGAATTGAACGAACGCGATGAAATGATCTGATTTTTTGCTCTGCGATATAAATGTTCGTTTTTACCTTTAAGCTCATTATGGAATTGACTCATCTATTTGACTGGCGGTTTTTACATAAGGGAGGTTTAAACGCAATGAATCGGAATCCAATTATTCCATTTGTTTTAATCATGGTCATTGGGGTGGCTGCTATGTTCTTAATGTCTTTTAAAGGTGTCGGAGACATGAAAGAAATTGCAGCTGAGCAAGAAAATGGCGGTGCAGAAACAGAAGACCTAGCGTCTGCAACTCCAGAAGAGCTTTACCAACAAAAAGGCTGTGTTTCTTGTCATGGTGGTAACTATGAGGGTGCAACTGCCCCAGCATTAATTGGTGTTGGTGATAAATTTAGTCATGAGGAAATTGTTGATATCTTAACGAATGGAACTCAAGGCGGTATGCCTGGAGGACTAGTTCCAGGTCAAGAAGAGGCAATGGCAGAATGGCTCGCAGGATTAGAATAAAACAAAATAGTACTATAAGGTCCTTTGCATATGTAAAGGACTTTTTCTATACTTATAAAATGGACAACTCTATAGTATTGAAAAAGTGGTGAAGAAATGAATATTGATAAATTATCGCAGCGTCTGCAAACTGTAGCGCAATACATACCAGAAGGGAGTCGGCTTGCGGATATCGGCTCAGATCACGCCTATTTGCCATGCCATGTTGTAAAGAAAGGGAAAGTCAGCTATGCTATTGCTGGCGAAGTGGTAGAAGGCCCTTTCCAATCTGCTAAAAAGCAGGTCGAAGCAGAAGGCCTATCAAATAGGATCGAAGTACGCAAAGGAGATGGACTAGAGGTCATTTCTAATGATGAAGTTGATTGTATAACAATTGCGGGTATGGGTGGTGCGTTGATTGCAAGCATCCTTGATGCTGGTGTAGCAAAGCTTACAAATGTTAAACGACT
The DNA here is from genome assembly GCF_029211245.1 of Robertmurraya sp. DFI.2.37. Classification (NCBI taxonomy): domain Bacteria; kingdom Bacillati; phylum Bacillota; class Bacilli; order Caryophanales; family Bacillaceae; genus Robertmurraya; species Robertmurraya sp. DFI.2.37. The sequence continues at coordinate 79,513 of NZ_JARGEJ010000012.1, forward strand.
CATACTGCAGCCTAATTTAAGTGCTAAGTCAATCAGGCTCTGGCTATTGGAGCATGGTTGGCAGTTAGTGGCGGAAGAAATTTTGGAAGAAGACGGGAAAGTTTACGAAATACTAGTCGCTGAAAAAGGCGATCCCAATAAGCCTTATCATAATACGAATATTGCTGCTGCTTTATTAATGGGTCCGTTTTTAATCGAGCAAAAAAAAGTGCCTTTCGTGAAAAAATGGCAGGGTGAAGTGGCCAATTGGAAAAGAATATTAGGTAAGCTTGAAGAAGCGGCTGAAAATGAAGACAATCAAAAGAAGAGAATGGAGCTAAGAAAAAAAATATTGCTAGTAGAGGAGGTATTGGAGTAATGAAGAATGCAAATGGTTATGAAGTGATCGAATTATTTGAACAATTTTCGCCTAAGGCATATGCGATGGAGGGGGATAAGGTTGGTTTGCAAATCGGCCGTCTTAATAAACCGATTAGCAAGGTATTGGTAGCTTTAGATGTGCTGGAAGAAGTTGTCGATGAAGCAATTGCTGCAAACGCTGAACTTATTATTGCCCATCATCCAATTATTTTCCGTCCATTGCAAAAAATTACAACTGAACAGACATCTGGCAGGATCATTGAAAAACTTATTAAGCATGATATTGCTGTTTATGCTGCCCATACCAATTTAGATGTGGCAAAAGGCGGGGTTAATGATCTATTGGCTGATGCGTTGGGATTAACGAATACGGAGGTTCTTGTTCCGACCTACGAAGTGAAACTGAAAAAGCTAGCTGTCTATGTACCGGAAGAAAACGCAGAAGCACTAAAACAAGCATTAGGAAATGCGGGAGCTGGTGCAATCGGTAATTACAGTCATTGTACTTTTTCCACTAATGGAACGGGTCAATTTCTCCCTGGAGAGAATACAAATCCCCATATTGGCACGCACGGTAAGCTTGAGAGTGTGAATGAGACTCGAGTAGAAACCATCTTTCCAGCCCATTTAGAAAAGAAGATACTCTCTGCTCTGTTTAAAAACCACCCATATGAAGAGGTGGCTTACGATATCTATCCATTAGATAATAGAGGAGAGACATTAGGACTTGGGAGAATCGGCTATATAGATGAGATGTCATTAGAGGAATTTGCCATGCATGTCAAACAGGCATTGGGTGTAACTGGCGTGCGCGTCGTCGGAAACCTAAAGGATCGGATCAAAAAAGTCGCTGTACTTGGTGGGGACGGCAATAAGTATTTCCGCTCTGCGAAGTTTAAAGGGGCAGATGTTTATGTTACGGGAGACATGTATTATCACGTTGCCCATGATGCCATGATGGAAGGCTTGAATATTATCGATCCAGGTCATCATATTGAAATGATTATGAAGCAGGGGGTTGTCAATGTTCTGACTAAAATGTGTCAGGACAAGGGCTTAAATGTTTCGTTTATTGCCTCGAAACCGAATACAGACCCGTTTCAATTTATGTAAGCATCGAGGCGTGAATGGTCTCTTCGCAATCATTAAAGTGCACACCTTAAAACTTCTCGCTAAAGTAATCACATCCGGTCCCTGTAGCGGCTGTGTAAAAAGTTAACTGCTTATTTATGACAATGAAGGGTTCATTTCCTAAACGACAAAAAAGTATAGCCGATAACGCGGCTATACTTTTTTTACTTTTGGCAAAATTTTACTTAAAGGAACCTTTTTTTCTACATTCCAGGTGGATTGATCGTTTGGATCGAACTGCTCAATAAATGAAATAACTTCCTTAGTGATTGGTGTCGGTGTTGATGCACCTGAAGTGACAGCAACCGTTTCAGCATCCTTAATCCAGTCTATATTCAGCTCACTAACATCACCAATTCGATACGCTTTTGTGCCAGCAATCTCCTCTGAAACCTGTGCTAATCGGTTAGAATTATTGCTCTTTGGATCGCCAACGACAATTGTTACGTCGGCGGCTCCTGCCGTTTGCGCTACAGCTTCTTGTCTTACTTGAGTAGCATTGCAAATTTCGTTATGAAACTCAGCATGAGGGAATTTCTTCTTAAGGAGATCCATAATATGACCAACATCCCATTGGCTCATCGTCGTTTGGTTTGTGATGATCAGTTTATCATGATTGAGTTGAAGTTTATTTACGTCCTCTTCAGTTTCAACGAGGTGCACAATGCCAGGAGCAACACCTAGCGCTCCTTCAGGCTCTGGATGGCCTTTCTTGCCAATATAGATCACTTGAAACCCTTCTGCTTTTTTTTCTCTAATAAGATCATGAGTTCTAGTCACATCAGGACATGTGGCATCAATCGTTACAAGTCCTTTTTCCTTTGCTAAAGCACGAACCTCAGGGGAGATTCCGTGAGCGGTAAATATAACCGTACCTTGGTCAACTTTTTCAAGAATTTCTTTACGATTGCTTCCATCTAATGTGATAATGCCTTCCTCTTCAAAAGCATCTGTGACATGCTTGTTATGAACAATCATCCCAAGGATATAGATTGGCCTTGGCAATGTTTTATCTAAAGCAGCATTTCTTGCAATGACCATAGCATCAACGACACCATAGCAGTAGCCGCGTGGAGAAATTTTAATAACTTTCATTTCGAAACCTCCTAAAAGCGAAGATTGCTCTTAATCTATTAGTCAACCTCTCACTTTTATACAAAAAAGCAGAAATTGATAGAATGTCGTGCAATAAACACAAAATTTATTTCTAATCATTATAATGTATTCTTCTCCTACGAACTCATTATAAAGGATTTTGTCTGAAACCTCAATTTGAGGAGGTTGGAAAAAGAAGTGGGAAGAGTGATAAGCGTTCCCATACGGCTGATTTCATGAAGTTTTTTTTGCAAAGGCCTGTCGTAAAAATGGGAAGTTATTAAATGTTAAAGCTTGTCAGGGAAGGGATGTTGAGCATTAGAATTTAAGCTGAAGGGAAGGGATATTAAGATTGTTCAAGGCAAATTTTGTGTCAAATTAAAAAGCTTTACAAGAAATGGAACAGAATCTTTCACAAAAGTAGATGACATAAAAAAGAATGCTAGTAACAGCATTCTTTCCGGGAACTATCCAGCAATTAAATATACAATTTCGGAGCAGATGCCCTATTTTCAGAAGAACTTCTTTTTTGATTTGATTCTTTATGTTCTTCAGAACTTAGACTTTTTTTCTTTTTCGTATGACCATTGCTTTTCTTCGTGCTTTTTTTTGGAGTCTCTTTTTTAGAAGCATCATCTTCAGAGTCGGAAGGGAGATCTCTGAAGCCTTTATACAGCTTCCATAATGAAGGCAAGTTTTTGACCATTGGCCCATATTGCTGAACCATTGGCCCGATCTGCTGTGCAGTATTGAGCACTTTCTCAGTATTCGCCAAAAATCCGTTTAACGCATTCGGGTCGGTTAAAGTTTTGAGTAAACCGCCACTGCTTCCGCCACGGCTAGCGGCTTGCCCGGCTGCAGTGGAAGTAGGGAAAGAAAAAGGATTTGAATTTGCTCTTTGACTTCCGCGATTTCCAAATATCTTTGCCAATAGTCCACCGCTGCCGCCTCCCCGTTGCGGTTGTGGCGGTCTAAATCCAGCCCTATTTATGGAAGGGCCACCTCTAGGCATCATAGAACGCATGGCTGGGTTTCCAGGTGGGGGGAAAGGAGCTCTCATTCTTGGTGGCATGTTGCTTCCTCCTTTCAATCTTTTGCACTTTAGATATATGCATAGATTCTCTCCTATTAACGTATGCATCTAGGCTGGAATCGTTAAGTACTTTTGCGGAATTGTTATGAATTTGGTATAAAGGATAAGAAAACATCGTTAATTGGCATGAATGACATTTCTCGATTATAATGAGTAGATGATGTCCGAAAACGGGACGAAGATAATGAAGGAGTAGAACTATGACAGAATCGAAATTTAATATATATGGATTTCAACCATTTGTAATGGAGGCTTTACAGAAGATCGGATTTCACGAACCAACGGAAATTCAACAAAGATTGATCCCACTCGTCCAAAAAGGAGAAAGTGCCATTGGACAGTCGCAAACGGGAACGGGAAAAACCCATTCTTATATTTTACCAATTATCGATAAAATTGATCCAACAAAAAAAGAGGTACAAGCGGTGATTACTGCACCAACACGGGAGCTTGCAAGCCAAATTTATCAAGAGATCATAAAAATAACGGAGTTCAGTAATGAAGAGATATTAACGCGTTTATTCATCGGTGGGACGGACAAGCAGAGAACGATTGAAAAGCTTAAGGTTCAGCCGCATATTGTCGTTGGTACTCCTGGGAGGATTAATGATTTAACGAAGGAACAGGCGCTCTTTATTCATAAATCGACTACACTTGTCGTTGATGAAGCAGATTTAATGCTTGATATGGGCTTTCTTGAAGATATTGATCAATTTGCTTCAAAAATGCAAGAAAAGCTGCAAATTCTTGTTTTCTCTGCGACAATACCTGAAAAGCTGAAGCCGTTTTTGAAAAAATATTTGGAAAATCCTCAATACATTCATATTGAACCAAAACAATTAACAGCAGAAAAAATTGTACATTATCTATTGCCTGCCCGTCATCGTAATAAAAAGGAAGTTGTCTATGATGTGTTGACGGCATATAATCCATATTTAGCGATTGTGTTTACAAATACTAAAAAAATGGCAGAAGAGGTAGCATCTGCGCTAACAAATAAGGGTCTAAAAGTTGGCCGAATTCATGGCGATTTAAACCCTAGAGAACGCAAAAAAATGATGAAACAAATTAAGGATTTAGAATTTCAATACATTGTAGCAACAGATCTGGCGGCAAGAGGAATTGATATTGAAGGAATAAGTCATGTTATTAATTATGAGCTACCTTCAGATTTAGATTTTTACGTTCATCGTGTAGGGAGAACTGCTCGTGCGGGTTACTCGGGTATTGCCTTAACAATTTACAGTTCGTCAGATGAGGATGCGCTTAATCGTCTAGAAAATCTTGGGATTCAGTTTAAAAATGTTGACTTAAAAGAGGGGGAGATCGTTGAAATTAGCGATCGTAACAAAAGAAAGAAACGGCAAAGACAGCAGGATGAGATTGATGTTATGGCGAAAGCAATTGTAAAAAAACCGAAGAAGGTAAAGCCTGGCTATAAGAAAAAAATGCAATCAGAGGTTGATAAAATTAGAAAGCGTCAAAATCGCTTAAAAAGAAAATAAGTGAGTAATGTTTATTTTAAGGGAGAGATGATGATGTTAAAAATTGGATCGCATGTATCAATGAGTGGAAAAAAGATGCTTTTATCTGCAAGTGAAGAAGCTGTATCATACGGTGCTAATACTTTTATGATTTATACAGGTGCACCGCAGAATACGAGACGCAAAAAAATTGAGGATTTAAATATTGAAGCAGGACGCCAACACATGAAAGAGCATGGCATTGATGAAATAGTTGTCCACGCACCTTATATTATCAACATTGGAAACACAACCAATCCTGATACCTTTGAGCTAGGTGTCCGGTTTTTAAGAAGTGAAATTGAGCGGACAGAAGCGATTGGCGCTAAGCAAATTGTGCTCCACCCTGGTGCCCATGTCGGTGCAGGAGCGGAAGCGGGCATTCAGAAAATCATTGAAGGGTTGAATGAAGTATTGACAGGAAAGGAATCGTTGCAAATAGCCTTAGAGACAATGGCAGGCAAAGGTTCAGAATGTGGGAGAACATTTGATGAGATTGCAATGATTATTGACGGGGTCACTCATAATGAGCGTCTTTCTGTTTGTTTTGATACTTGTCATACCCATGATGCAGGCTATAATATTGTCGAAGATTTTGACGGGGTATTAAATGAATTTGATAAAATTGTCGGCATTGATCGTTTAAAAGTGCTCCATATTAATGATAGTAAGAACGAACGAGGCGCTAGTAAGGACAGGCATGAGAATATTGGATTTGGACATATCGGATTTAAGGCATTAAACGCTATTGTTCACCATCCTCAATTGATGGAAATCCCGAAAATTCTTGAAACACCTTATGTAGGTGAAGATAAAAATAATAAAAAAGCACCTTACAAGCATGAAATTGCCATGCTTCGCGAAAAAGAGTTTAATGAAAACTTGTTAGAAAATATTTTAGCCGAGTAAGATGGAGAAAGAAATCCGCTTCTTTTGAAGTGGATTTCTTTTCTCCATTATTTTGTAAAACTAACAAAAATACGATTTATCTCGTTTGCTTTTTCGTTGCCGACAATGTTGGTAAGTTCATTTATGAGGTTTTTCCTTTCTACATCATTAAAAATATTAACATTTTTTCCTCTTAAATGGGCGGCGATTTGTTCTGCCTGTTCATCTGTAATGCTTATTTGAAATTGCTTAGCGTATTTAAGCAACTCTCTTCCTGTAATGGAATTGATTTTATGATTAATAATTTTCTGGAAGATTTTCAAATGTCCCACACCCCTTCTTCTTTACTTTATGAGCATGGTCATTTAGTTGTGACGGACTGCATAAAGCTTTACAATAAAGATTTGATCCTGTATACTTCTAAATCGAAATGATTCTTTTTTAAATTCGAAGCTATGAATCAGGCTGTTGAAGGTCTTCCTTTAAACCTTGAACTTGAGTGGAAACCAACAACATGTTCATACATGGCTAATTTCAAAAAATAGGTGATATGATGAATGCCGCGCAACCAATTATCGAAATAGATGATTTGTCTTTTCATTATGAAAAGGAAAATGTTTTAGAGAATATACAACTAACGATCCCTATGGGAGCCTTTTTAGCTGTAGTTGGACCGAATGGGTCTGGGAAATCTACATTATTAAAATTAATTCTTGGTCTTTTGAAGCTCCAAAAAGGAAGTATTCGCCTTTTTGGGGAGGAAATACACCGCTTTAAGGACTGGCAGCAAATAGGATTTGTCTCGCAAAAAGCGAATTCGTTTAATACCGGATTTCCTGCGACTGTTTATGAGGTCGTAAGTAGCGGTTTAACCAAAAAGATTGGCCTGTTTAAATTTTTGCGGGCTGAGGACCATCAAAAGATTAAGACAGCGATAGACTCGGTTGGATTAACTGAATATCGGAATCGGAATATTGGACAGCTTTCAGGTGGACAGCAGCAAAGGGTTTTTATTGCGAGAGCATTAGTAAGTGAACCGAAATTGCTGATTCTTGATGAACCTACGGTTGGTGTAGATGCACAAAATGTCCAATCCTTTTATGAGATGCTCGCCCATTTAAATAAAGAGCGAGGAATTACACTGCTGTTGGTTACGCATGATATTGGTACCATTTCTGATAAAGTATCGCATGTAGCTTGTTTAAATAAATTTTTACATTTCCATGGGAAATCCGAGGAATTTGAACAGCTACAAATTAATGACATGTCGCAGATTTATGGTCATGATGTTCATTTGCTCTCCCATGAACATCATCATGAAGGAGTTTGAAAATGATCGGGGATATTTTTCAATTTGAATTTTTACAAAATGCTTTTCTGACGGGGATGATTATTGGTGTAATTGCTCCATTGCTAGGCGTTTTTATCGTAGTTAGACGTTTATCGCTCATTGCGGATGCATTGAGTCATGTGACACTAGCTGGAATCGCGGCAAGTCTTCTCCTTGAAAAAAAGTTTTTAGTGATGAGTGGTCTAAATCCACTGTATATGGGAATGGCGTTTTCTGTAACCGGTTCGTTATTTATCGAAAAGCTGCGCACCGTGTATAAGCATTATCAAGAGCTGGCGATCCCCATTATCCTTTCGGGAGGAATTGGCTTAGGTGCAATCTTTATTTCTTTAGCAGATGGATTTAATACGGATTTATTCGGTTATTTGTTTGGAAGTGTAAGTGCTGTAAGCAGGGCTGACTTATATACAATTTTATTCATTAGCATATTTGTGATTACTGCAATTATTCTGTTGTATAAGGAACTGTTTTTATTATCATTTGATGAAGAGCATGCGAAAGCATCTGGCATCGCTGTTAAAAGCATTCATTTCATTTTTATTATTATGGTTGCCCTCGTAATTGCTGCATCAATGAGGATCGTTGGAATTCTTTTAGTTTCTTCTTTAATGACGCTACCGGTTGCCGCAAGCATCCGAATTGCAAAGGGATTTAAGGAAACGATTTTTTATTCCGTATTATTTGGAGAAACATCTGTTTTGGGCGGATTATTTATTTCTTATTATTTAGACTTGGCACCGGGTGGAACTATTGTTATGATCGCAGTAGTAATATTAGTTGTCACGATCGGCTTAAAGAAAATAAGCTCATCCAGACCTGTTAATAATGGGGTGAAATCATGAATGTAAGTGAAGCATTACAATTATTGAAAGAAAAAGGGTACAAGCATACCGGAAAACGGGAAGAGATGCTCGAATTGTTTTCAAATAGTGAAAAATACTTAACGGCGAAGGATGTTTTAGATCAAATGAAGGATGATTATCCTGGCCTAAGTTTTGATACGATATACCGCAATCTTTCAATGTTTGTTGAATTAGGGATTTTTGAAATGACGGAATTATCGGGTGAAAAGCATTTTCGATTTACTTGCTCTCACCAGACTCATCACCATCATTTTATTTGCTTGGACTGTGGCAAAACAAAAGAAATTGAAACGTGCCCAATGCAAAGTTTAAGTGAGAATTTACAAGGATTTGATATTTCAGGCCACAAATTTGAAATTTATGGACGTTGTCCTGAATGTAATGCATAGAGTCTTACTCAAAGGCTCTATGCTTTTTTATCCATTTTTCAACCCATGCTTTTGCTTCAAACCAATGATAAATTCTGATGACACCTTGCGGGAGTGGCCCTTGATTGTACGGGGTGTCGAAGAGAAGAACAGGGATTTTGCATTCTTGATGAATAATCACTGCATTATCATGTTTGTCTTCAATAAACAAATCAAGCTGGTAATTTTTTATCAATTTGACCTTATTATGCGAACCGGTTAGCTCAATATGATGAAAGGGCAAGCCCTCTTTTTTAAACCAATTCTCGGTAATTGCTAATAAATGGGTGCTTCGGGCACTAATAAAATATAGTTCATACAACTTTTCCCATTCAAGCAAAACTTCCTTTACGTGATCCGCTAAAGGTGACTCTTCATATACTTTTGCTTCAATATTGAGCCACCATTGCGCAAATTCTGAGGCTGGGATGTCAACTAACAGAGATAGATCGTAATCGACTATGTCTTTTAACGTTAATGATAAACCGAACTCTTTATTCATATACGAAAGGATCGTCTCCGGACGAGTAACGGTTCCATCTATATCGATGCCTAATCTTTTCTTCATTTTCGCTCTCCTTTTTAATACTCACACCATCATTTTAACAATTTTAGTTGAAATTATGTAGCACCAATTTCATATCCTTCTTTGACAGACTTTAACACTTTTAAAATAACTCGCTCTGTAAAACAATATAAATGCTCCTATAAAGAAAGCGAGGGATTTTAAATATGGCAGATCAAGAACGCAAGGTCCCCGTCACGAATTTGCGAAAGGATGACTGGGGATTAGAATCGTATGAACAAATAAAGACTGCGGATTATTTAGAGGAAACCTCAGCTGAAATGGCTGCTCCTGTAACCTTTGAAAGAGAAAATAAGGAAGAGCGGGATGTGGATGCAGGTGCGGGGGGAACAGGTATGGGCTTTGCCGCGATCATCCTCTCGATTTTATCTTTATTTGTTTCTCCGATTTTGTTTGGGGCAGCAGGCATCGTGCTTGGATTTATTGCACGTCGTAGAGGAGCACAAGGTCTCGGTAGCTGGGCGATCGGGATCGGAGCTGTATCGATTATTTTAGGGATGTTTATTCTTCCGTTCTTTTAAGCTTTTCAAGTTAGGAGCACTTGAAAGCTATAAAAAAATACGAGGCTCGGCCGTATGCCAAGCCTCGTATTTTTATTGAACGGTTTCCGCTTTTGCTTCTGCTTCTTTTTTAGCAAAATATTCTGCGGCAATTTGGTCGATTTCTTTTTTCAGTTCCTCAACCATTGTTTCCTCAGGAACTTTACGGACAATTTTTCCTTTACGGAAGAGGAGTCCTTCGCCGCGGGCACCAGCAATACCGATATCTGCTTCCCGGGCTTCTCCTGGACCGTTGACAGCACAACCGAGCACCGCTACTTTTATAGGGGCTTTGATCGTTGAAATATATTCTTCAACTTCATTTGCTATGCTAATTAGATCAATTTCGATTCGACCGCATGTCGGGCAGGAAATTAAAGTAGCTGCATTTGAAGACAGTCCAAATGATTTGAGAAGCTCTCTTGCCACTTTAACTTCCTCAACGGGATCGGCACTTAACGAAATGCGCAATGTATTTCCGATGCCTTTGCTGAGGATTGCTCCTAAGCCAGCAGCACTTTTTACAGTGCCAGCAAATAATGTTCCAGATTCTGTAATTCCTAAATGTAATGGGTAATCAAAAGCTTTTGCCGCTTTTTCATAAGCCTCGATCGCTAAATTTACATCTGACGCTTTCATGGAAACGATAATATCATGGAAATCGAGATCTTCTAAAATTTTAATATGATGTAGGGCGCTTTCCACCATACCATCAGCAGTCGGGTAACCATATTTTTCAATAATACGTTTTTCGAGGGAGCCAGCATTAACTCCAATGCGAATAGGAATTCCTTTTGCTTTTGCGGCTTTCACAACAGCCTCTACTTTTTCTCTCTTACCGATATTGCCTGGGTTGATGCGAATTTTATCGGCTCCTCCTTCAATTGCTTTAAGAGCCAGCTTATAGTCAAAATGAATATCAACTACTAAAGGGATATTAATTCTTTTCTTTATTTCAGCGATGGCATCAGCAGCTCGCTCATCTGGACAAGCAACCCTGACAATTTGACAACCAGCTTCCTCTAAACGATTGATTTGTGCTACAGTAGCATCCACGTCATGCGTTTTCGTTGTGGTCATACTTTGGATGGCAAGTTCATTATTACCCCCAATTGTTAAATTACCAACTTTGACGGGACGGGTTTTTGTACGATGTATAATTTCACTCAAAAGTGATTCTCTCCTTTTTTTAAAAGAAATAAGCACCTGAATCAAATTCGTTCAGTAGGACAATACGAATTTAATTCATCTTTCATTATAATGCTAATATGAGTTAATTGTATCAGTGAAGGGTTTACCTTGACAAGAAACTTACTGGTTTAAATGGATTATTCATGTAATTTGGTATAATCTGGGAATTTATAAACCTTACCAATTTGTATTTTATTCGCTTCAGTTCCATCGTTGAGGTTGCTAAAATCTTTTGTTAATTCATCTATCGGAACAGGGATTGGACCATTTAATTGTTGTTCAATGATGGAAAGGACTGTTTCCCCGCTTTGCACTTCTTTATTAAAGTAACTGACATTTGTAGGCATTTCACTTTGAGCACTCGTATTTGTTTCAATTGCAATAGGAAGTGTCCCTCTGCTTAAATCATAGTATATGGAAAAAATAGCTGCGACGATTAATAATAGGATGAATAGGCGTTTCATGGATCTAGCTCCTTTTATGGGGTTTATCCATATATATGCTCGTCTAAATTAAATAAGTACAAAAAATGGAAGTAGCAGATTTTGAGGTGGAAAGAATGATTGAAACAGGACTCATGTTCCACTCCCACCCATCTAACTTTTCGTTTGGAGGAAGAGCTAATTTATGAAGATATGCAGCGGATTGTTACATTCTCAATGGAGGTTTTTTGTGAGAATAAAGGAATGGATATTCGAGTTTCGCTTGTTGAAGAAGGGTGTAGTGGTAAGAGGTACTTGTATGTAGTTTGGGGAAGAGTAAACAGAGACTGGTTCGATTTTTATGAACCCTCTAAAATGACAAAAGACAGCGAGATTGCTCTCGTTGTCTTTTGTTGAATCAAAATGTGTTTTAGTTAACCATTATAATTCTGCTTCTTTTGCTGGAGGAATTTCTTTTAAAGCTAAGAATAATACGAGTATGGAGACGAGCCAATTTAACATAAAGCCATAGGGGACTACTGTACGGAAGATATCCATAATCATGAAAAATATGGTCGGGAGTACAATACTATAGGCAGCCATTCTCCACATATGACGATATTTGAGTTCCTCACCTTTTCTATAAATCATTATCCCAATTAGGGCCAATACGGAAATTCCAATAAATTTCATTGCGCTTGCAAAGAGAAAAATAAAGATGATTAAAATGGGGATGGCAATAGCTAAAAGAGAGTCTATGGAATTGACAAAATTAGCTATATCCCCCTTTGTTAAAGCAATGTCCATTGTAGAATATGAAAAATGATCTGTTGTACTGCCTGGGATGATAATGGCAAAATCATTTTTTAACAAAGCAATGGTATTAATGGAAAGATCTAAATCATTTAATTCAGTTTCTCCAGTTGAGTCGAAAATAACGGTTAAATCTGGATGTTCAATTTTGACAGGAGAGTCATGATCAGAAATTAACTCACCATCTGCAATGGTGAAATCGGGAATGTCCTTATCAATTGATTGCTCCACGACATTAAATCCATTCACAATGTCCGTACTAATCTGTATAGAAGTAGGAATAATGGAAATAAGGACAAGGAGAAAGACAAATAAAATCGTCTTGCCAATTCCTTGGTGTCGCCATGATGCGATGCTTTTTGGAGAATAGATGCTCAAGATGAGCTGTTTAAAAATATTCATGTGAAACCACCTTTTATGTATTCTTCATTCATTTTAGCCTGTGCTAAACTGCAATACAAGATATTCGTATAAGCTTTTTGGTATAGGCGATATGAACAAGCGATAATAAAACTCTTTTTGCCTGGGATGGACGACAAGTCTTTATATTTTTTCCGTCAAGCTTCTTATACGTAGCCGCTAATATCGAGAAAAGCTTTTTCTTTCCTTATTAAAAGAGCTAAAAATCACCAAAATTCATAATATTTTCCTCTTGAATGATTTTAGAATAATTATTATTTGTAATCTAATTGTAACATAAAGCCGTTTTATTAAGGTATTGTAAATTTGCATCATAAATTATTTACATTGTAACAAACGATAACGCATAATAGGAGAGTCGGTTTTGTAAATGTACAAAATTCACGAGCGCTTGAACGGTTCAAATACTGATGACAGAGAGAAAATTTGGCAGATGAATCGAGTTCGTATTTACTCTAAACTGTACTTTTTATGAAATTGATGTGGGAACTTTTTTATTACTTTTTCTTTATTTCATGTAATAGGGGTTGAAGAGTTTGGAGTTTGATGTTCAACAGATGATATTTGAGTTCCTTGGTGGACTGGGGATTTTCTTGTTTGGTATAAAGTATATGGGCGATGGTCTGCAAAAATCTGCAGGGGACAAGCTTAGAGATATACTAGATCGTTTTACAACAAATCCTTTTATGGGTGTGTTAGCTGGGATTATTGTAACCGCGCTTATACAATCAAGTAGTGGAACTACAGCGATTACGATTGGTTTAGTAAGTGCTGGTTTTATGACTTTACGTCAGGCTATTGGCGTCATTATGGGGGCCAATATTGGTACGACAATAACGGCCTTCATTATTGGAATTGATGTTGGTGCATATGCTTTACCGATCATTGCATTAGGATCGATCCTGTTATTTTTCTTTAAAAGCAAGAAGATACATAACTTTGGCCAAATCGTCTTTGGTTTTGGTGGTTTGTTCTTCGGGCTTGAACTGATGAGTAGTGGAATGAAACCGCTGCGTGGTTTAGAGGCATTTCATGAATTAACAGTAAGCATGAGCTCTAATCCAATTCTTGGCGTGATAATTGGTACTGTCTTTACTGTTGTCGTGCAGAGTTCCAGTGCAACAATTGGAATACTACAAGGGTTATTTTCAGAAGGCTTAGTGGATATGCAGGCTGCGCTTCCTGTCCTATTTGGAGATAATATTGGGACAACCATTACGGCAGTATTAGCAGCAATTGGTGCCTCGGTCGCTGCGAAACGAGCGGCTGCCACCCATGTTTTATTTAATTTAATCGGTGCGACAATTTTTATGATATTACTCGGACCTTTTACACTTTTAATTGAATATTTACAAGATAAACTGCACCTTAATCCAGAAATGACAATTGCTTTTGCACATGGTATTTTTAATTCAACGAATACATTGATTCAATTCCCGTTTATTGCGGTTCTTGCAGTGATTGTGACAAAATTGATTCCGGGTGAGGATTCAGTCTTGGAGTATAAAGCGAAGCATTTAGACCCAGTCTTTATAGAACAGTCCCCTTCTATTGCATTGGGACAAGCGAAAGAAGAGGTCCTTAGAATGGGGCAATTTGCTGTATTAGGATTGACAGAAACGAATAATTATATGAAAACGAAATCGCAAAAACATTCGGATACAGCAGCGCAGCTTGAGGATGCCATAAACAATTTAGATAGAAAAATAACTGACTATTTAGTAGCATTATCATCAAGCCCTTTATCAGAAACAGAATCAAATGAGCATTCTATTTTAGTTGATACCATTCGTGATATTGAAAGAATTGGTGATCATTATGAAAATGTACTTGAATTAGTTGAATATCAATTAGCAAATAAAGTAAAAATAACGAAACCAGCAATGGATGAGCTTGAGGAAATGTTCCAATTGACGATATCGACTGTTAAGGAAGCAGTCAATGCCTTAGATCATAATGATAAAGAACAGGCACGAAACGTCATTAAGAAGGAAGAACAGATCGATAAGATGGAAAGAAAATTGCGCAAGCAACATATTCTTCGCTTAAGCGGTGGGGAATGCAGCGCCCAAGCAGGCATTGTGTTTGTCGATATTATTAGCAATCTTGAAAGAATCGGCGATCATGCTGTAAATATCGCTGAAGCTGTGTTAGGTGAAAGACATTAAGCTAGGAAAAACTCGCTCTTTTTTGGCGAGTTTTTCTGATCTCGTTTATAATTTGTGTAAATGATGAAGGAGTTGATGAAGTGGATATTTTGTACTGGATTATTATCATAGCGCTTTTTATCATTTCGTTTATTGGCTTGATTTATCCGATTGTTCCAAGTGTTTTGTTTATTCTTGGAGGATATCTTTTATATGGACTTTTCTTCAGCTTTGAACCATTTAATTGGTTCTTTTGGGTTGTTCAAGGTTTATTCATTCTATTATTATTTGTAGCTGATTTTGTAGCTAATTTGTTAGGAATAAAAAAATACGGAGGTTCAAAGGCTGGAATCTGGGGTAGTACAATTGGAATTTTAGTTGGTCCATTTGTTATTCCTTTTCTTGGGATTATTATCGGCCCTTTTTTAGGTGCGGTTATTGCGGAGTGGCTGATTAATAAAAAGGGATTTAAAGAGGGACTAACGATTGGATTTGGTTCGGTCATCGGTTTTATTAGCAGTGTTGTCACAAAAGGATTAATCCAAGCGCTAATGCTCATTTATTTCTTTGTTATCGTGTAAAAAACAATACTAGCTCAACTTTTTCTATGGGCCAGTATTGTTTTTATATCTCGAGGATGTAGACTTAACAAGCAACAGATGGGAATTTTGGTGCGAAACAATATTGCGAGGCTGTTGTCGTGTTGTTAATTTATCCCGCAGATCTCAAAAGGACAGTTTTGACAATCCACGCTTTCTTTTAAATAATTAATGTTTTTAATAATGAGCCTCTGCTGATTGTAGGAAATGATATCTTTTTCACGAAGCTCCTTTAACATCCTTTGTATGACTTCTCTCGTTCCATAAGTAAAATTGGCAAGCTCCTGGTGTGTTAGCGGTAAATCAATTAATATTCCCTCATCCGTCATAACACCGTAGCTATTGCATAAACGAATGAGAATAGAATAGAGTCCGCCTTTTTTTCCATTCATCATCAGGTCCTGACATTTCATTTGAGCTTTCAAATAACGGGTGCTTAACCATGAAGATAAGGCATTTAATAGATTTTGATTACTATGGACAAATTCTTCGAAATCGGCACGTTTAATCATAAGCATTTCACAGTCTGTAAAAGTTTTGGCGTAAAAATGATATTTCGCTTGTGGTTTGAATAGTTGATATTCAATAATTAATTCTTCGCCTGATAATATTTTTAGGATGAATTCTTTTCCTTTCATATGAACACGGCCAAGGGCAACGCTACCACGCAGTAATATAAAAATATAATCAACTGAATCTCTTTCATTGAAAAGAATGGTTCCAGCTTTATATTTTTGAATAGTTTCTTTATCAATAAATTCTTGTATGAGGAGGCTATATAGAGAAACGGTGGACTCTTTCATATGATCTCACTCCTATGTTCAAATTTTCGTAAGAAAGGTGATCGTAAACATTATAATGAAAAATGACTTTTCGCTCTTTTTAAGGACACCTCGATTTCGCATACCTTTTGCTTGCCGGACTGGAATAGGGCAAACCAATTTGGTTCAAACAGAATGTAAAAAACATTGTGATATTCTTCACTTTAGAAAAATTTATTGATACTGTCAATATCGTGAAAGAGCTGAAATCTCTATTAATACAGTGATTATGACTTAAAACGTTGATATATAAGGAAATAGAGACTCTTGACAAATTATCGAACTTTATGATAAATAGTGATGAATCAAAGAAGGAAAATAGAACCTTTATGTGGAATACTATCAATTGTATAGGAAATAATAGTTATGTTACCTAAGTCATTATGTTTGAAAGGAATTTCTAACTTTGGTAATCTTAACTTAAACACTTTGGGAATATTCTTAATATAGTGAAGGGAATATTTCTAAAAACATTTTTATTACATAAGGAGGAATTAATAATGGCTTTTGAATTACCACAATTACCTTATGCTTATGATGCACTTGAACCGCATATTGACAAAGAAACGATGAACATTCACCACACAAAGCATCACAACACATATGTTACCAATTTAAATAATGCGTTGGAAGGTAATGAAGAGCTTCTTTCTAAGTCAGTTGAAGAAGTTGTTTCAAACCTTGATGCGGTACCGGAAGCTGCACGTACAGCAGTACGTAATAACGGTGGTGGACATGCTAACCATTCGTTATTCTGGACCATTCTTTCACCAAATGGTGGAGGTGCACCAACTGGAGAATTAGCTGATGCCATCACTGCAAAGTTTGGAAGCTTTGACAACTTCAAGGCGGAATTCACCAAGGCTGCCACAACACGCTTCGGCTCCGGTTGGGCTTGGTTAGTTGTAAATAATGGAGAATTAGAAGTAACAAGTACGCCAAATCAAGACTCTCCGTTAATGGAAGGCAAGACTCCTGTACTTGGACTGGATGTTTGGGAGCATGCTTACTATTTAAATTATCAAAACCGCCGTCCTGACTACATCGGTGCTTTTTGGAATGTAGTAAATTGGGATGAAGTAGCTAAGCGTTACAGCGCTGCAAAATAATCAACTAATGGAAAAAAGCAGAAGGGTTCTCCTTCTGCTTTTTTTGATCTTGTTAATTGTGCATAATCATGCTCCTTTTGTTAGAAACTACCCTTTAGATATAAAGGGGAGAATTAAATGAGTAAAATAAATAAACTGCTTGGTGATGTAGAACTAACAAGAGATTTGTCTTTATTACTAATGATTGGCGGATTATATTCCCTTAGCATTGCTCTCTCCAATACATTCGTGAATATATATTTATGGAAGCAATCTGGTGAATTTCGCGATTTAGGAATGTATAATCTAGCTGTCGTTGTATTACAACCGATTACGTTTATTCTTGCAGGAAGGTGGGCTAAGAAAATTGACAGGGTGATTGTGCTAAGGATCGGCGTCATTTTTTTAGCTCTCTTTTATTTGACCGTTTTAATCATTGGCACCGCTGCTTCTAAATATTTGTTATTGCTTGGGGGTTTATTAGGTGTTGGATACGGCTTCTACTGGCTTGCCTATAATGTACTTACCTTTGAAATTACGGAGCCAGAAACGAGGGATTTTTTCAATGGCTTCCTCGGAATTTTATCTTCTGTTGGCGGAATGATCGGTCCGATTGCAGCAGGATTTATTATCGCAAAGATGGAAAAGTTTCTTGGTTATTCAATCGTATTTGGAATTTCATTAGGGTTGTTTTCTTTAGCGGTGATGCTAAGTTTTTCACTGAAAAGGAGACCGGCAAAAGGAAAATATTATTTTGTTCGAATCCTGCAAGAAAGAAAACTGAATAAAAATTGGCAATTGATTAATCATGCCCATTTCTTTCAAGGCTTTAGAGAAGGTACGTTCGCATTCATTATTTCTGTGTTTGTCTTTATCGCTACAGGAAGTGAGTTATCATTAGGAACCTTTGGATTGATTAATTCGGGAGTTGCCTTTGTCGCCTACTACTTCGTTTCTAGAATGATCAAAAAAGAAATGAGGAAAAGAGCAATATTAATCGGAGGCATTATTCTGTATTTATCTATCTTTATCATAGTGTTCGATCCAACCTATGTGAAGCTGCTGATTTACGCTGGAGTAATTGCTGTCGCCTATCCGCTCCTACTAGTTCCATATATGTCGATGACATACGATGTCATTGGCCGTGGTTGGAAAGCAGCCGAGATGAGGATA
Source organism: Robertmurraya sp. DFI.2.37 (assembly GCF_029211245.1). Classification (NCBI taxonomy): domain Bacteria; kingdom Bacillati; phylum Bacillota; class Bacilli; order Caryophanales; family Bacillaceae; genus Robertmurraya; species Robertmurraya sp. DFI.2.37. The sequence goes on from NZ_JARGEJ010000012.1 coordinate 98,023, forward strand.
GAATATATTGTAGTTAAAGAAATTTTTTTAAATGCTGGCAGAGTGATTTCAATTTTATTGTTCTTGCTAGGAATAGCATTTTATGATCCTGACAAGGTGATTCCATTCCTTTTATTGCTCCTTGGGGCAGGACACACATTGATCTATTTTTTTATTCGAAAAGTAAAACTTGCTTAATAAAGGGAAGGGGGAAGTTAACCCTTCCCTTTTATCCTGTTTAAATGTACGGCAGTAAAGTTTTGCATAGAAAATATATTTTCTTATTTAGATGAAAAACCCAGCACTTCATCTCGTATAAATAAACTCGGAGGAATGGAATTAATCTATTGATTATCCATCGGTTATGGAAAAGGAAAAATCTTTTATTGCATAGGAATAGAAATTTCAAGTTCTTTCATTTACAATTAAATTATTGTATTAAGCATCTAGGAAGTAGGTAGATTTGACAAAATGGTACAAGATGAAAAAAAGAAGAAAAAGAAGATCATTCCAGTCCGTTTGAATTTGTTGTTTTTTGTCGTCTTTTTTCTATTTTCTATTTTGATTCTCCGTCTTGGGGTCGTGCAAATAGTGTATGGCGATGACTATAAACGTGAGATTGAAAGAACGGAGGATATTACGGTAAACAACCCGGTTCCACGGGGGAAAATGTACGATCGAAATGGTCATGTAATCGTAGATAATACACCGAAAAATGCGATTACCTATACGAATTTTGGAGCAAGTCAAAGTGAAATGCTTGAAGTGGCAGAAAGGCTAGCTAAACTGATCGAATTGAAGCCTGATAAGGTGCAAGAAAGAGATAAGAAGGATTATTGGATTATTAAAAACCCTGATCGCGCTGCTGAAAAAGTATCTGAGGAAGAACAAGAGGCGTTAAAAGAAGAGCTCGAAACTAAAGAATACGATAGTAAAGTATACAGCCTTCAGCTTGAACGAATTACAGACGAGGAACTTGAAGAGTTAACGGAAGAAGATTTAGAAATTTTGGCGATTTATCGAGCGTTTTCTAGTGGTTATGCTTTGACACCGCAGATTGTCAAAAATGAAGATGTTACGCAAAAGGAATTTGCTCTTGTCAGTGAAAATTTGCAATACCTTCCAGGAGTTGATACGACGACAGATTGGGAGCGTTCATATGCATTCGGAAATACCTTGAGGACAGTGCTGGGGAAAGTGACCGACTCAAATGAAGGAATTCCGAAAGAAGAACTTGATTATTACTTAGCCAGAGATTATAACCGAAACGACCGAGTTGGCAAGAGTTATATTGAAAAGCAATATGAGGACGTACTTCATGGTCAAAAGGCGAGGGTAAAGAATATTACTGATAAAGCAGGGAAAGTGATTGAAACCGAAGTCATTTCTGAAGGTCAAAGAGGAAAGGATCTTGTTTTAACCATCGATATGGATCTTCAGCTAGAGGTTGAAAAAATCATTGAGGAAGAACTGCGGGCTGCAAAAAAATCACCAAGAACAGGATTATTAGATCGGGCATTTGTAGTTCTGATGGATCCAAATACTGGTGATATTATCACGATGGCTGGTAAACAGCTTGTTCGAGATAAGGAAACAGGTAAAACCGAAATGCAAGACTTTGCATTAGGAACGATTACCACTTCCTACAATGTTGGCTCAACGGTGAAAGGGGCAACGATCCTTACTGGTTATCAAACGGGAGCGATCAGACCTGGAACGGTATTTTACGATGCACCATTGAAGATTGCGCAAACTCCTGAAATGAGTTCGTGGAAAAATTTTGGAAATACAAATGATATCCGTGCTTTAAGAGTTTCATCCAACGTTTACATGTTTAAGACAGCTATTGAAATTGGTGATGGGCGCTATCAATACGAAAAGCCTTTACCAATCAATACGGAAGCTTTTGATACGATTCGTGAATCATTTGCCCAATTTGGACTTGGAACAAGGACAGGCATTGACTTGCCAAATGAAGCAACAGGTTATAAAGGACCTTTAAAAGACCCTGGATTATTACTCTTTTTATCAATTGGACAATATGATACGTATACTCCAATGCAGCTGGCACAATATGTTTCCACGATTGCCAATGGAGGAAATCGAATTCAACCGCGCATCGTTAAGGAAATTCGTGCCCCGTTAATGGAGACAAACGAGTTAGGGCCTGTAATTGAAGAAATAAAACCAACTGTTCTCAATCGGATTAAGCTTGAGAACGGCTGGATGGAAAATGTGCATGAAGGATTTCGTCAAGTAACTCAGCATCCTGAAGGAACTGCGTATGGAAAATTTCATGATGCTTACTATTCACCTGCTGGGAAGACAGGAACGGCACAAGCCTTTTATGATGGTCCTGAAAGAAGCAAATATGATGAGCCACCAGAAGTGATGAATTTGAGCTTTGTCGGCTATGCTCCTCATAATAATCCAGAAGTGGCCATTTCGGTTGTCGTTCCGTGGGCGTATCAGGGAAGAAGCGGTGGACATTCTGCCAATACGATTATTGGACGAAGAGCTTTGGATGCCTATTTTGAATTAAAGAAAACGAGAGAAGAAGCGAAGCTTAACAATACATCCGTCGTTGAACAAGAGAATGAAGATGAAGATCAGGAACAAACGGAAGAAGAATAACTGTGCATGAGAAGCTGTGTCAAAAGGTCGTTAAAACGATTTTTTGACACAGCTTCTCTTTTTTATATCAAAAATGAAGAGATTTTATTTGTATGTCGGGTAAATGGGGGGACTATTGAAAAGTCTTTTAATAAGAAAACGAAGGGCATTTATTTTTATTAAAATTGCGCCAGAAACATATTGTCTTTAACCAATTAGTGTGTCCACAAAAATCGACTTTTACTTACATTTACTGCATATTTACACAAGCTTTACAATTCATTAAAACCCAATTTACAGTCAAACGTTATGCTAATATTCGTAGGACAAAACCACCAATACTCTTAGGGGGAATTAAAGAAATGAAAAGTCTTAAAAAACTAGGTTTATTTTTAATCCTAGCAGCATTTATCGTTGTAGCGGCTGCATGTGGTGGCTCAGATGATGCTGAAGAAACAGAAGGCAATGAAAACAGCAGTACTGGAAATGAAACTCAAACTGAAGAAGTCGCAGATGAAGGACTTGAAGGTAGCGTTGTTATCGATGGTTCAGGTACTGTTTATCCATTCATGGCAAAAATGGCTGAGAACTATATGACAAACGAACAAGAAGGTGTTTCAGTAGAAGTAGGCCGTGCTGGAACTTCTGCAGGATTTAAAAAATTCTTAGTTGACCAAGGCGGAACAGATTTCAATGATGCCTCTCGTCAAATCAAAGACGAAGAACAAGCAACAGCTGATGAACTAGGAATTGAAGTTCAAGAAATTAAGGTAGCTTTAGACGGTTTAACATTTGTTATTAATCCAGAAAATGACTGGGCAAAAGAATTGACAAAAGATGAGCTTATCAAAATTTTCTTGGATAGCGAAGGAATTAAAAACTGGTCTGACGTTCGTCCTGATTTTCCAAATGAACCAATTTCTAAAATGGGTCCAAACGAAAACCATGGAACATACGAATTCTTCTGGGAAAAAATTCTTGAAGAGCAAGATTTAGATGCAGATACAAATCTGCAACAAGAATATTCAATTCTAGTTGATCTTGTTTCCAAGGATAAGAATGCGATTGCGTTCTTCGGATATGGATATTATGAAAATAACAAAGACAAGTTACAAGCAGTGCATGTTGACTTTGGAAATGGTCCTGTTGAACCAAATTTAGACACAATTGGTGAAAGTGAAGACTTTGCTTATAGTCCATTCACACGTCCAGTATTCACATACTTGAATGTAAATATGGCTAAAGAAAAACCGCAAGTATTAGACTTTGCTATCTATGCAGTTGAAAATGCTCAAACTGTTGCAGCAGAAACAGGATTCGCACCATTGACAGATGATGAAGTTCAAGCATCACTTGATGCACTAAATGCATTAAAATAATTCATTTTTTGAAAGATGAGATGGGGAATATCCCCTCTCGTCTTTCAGGTTTATATATGCCTTCTTGTATATAAAAAGGGTCAAATTCTGGAAGGGGAACGTTACGTTGGAAAAGTCGATTGGTCAAGTAAGAAAGATGATCGAAGAAAATAAAAAAACTGCATCTTTTACGAATGTGGTAGAAAAAATTATCCCGAAAACATTATTTGTGATTGCTGTAATTTCGATTTTAACGACATTAGGTATTTTAGTAACGCTATTGTCTGAAACCGTTGCGTTTTTTAAAGAGATCTCGTTCATTGAATTTTTTACAGGTACAGTGTTAAAGCCTCTAGGGCAGAATGCACAATTTGGTGTCCTCCCTTTACTTACAGGTACATTAATCTCCTCAGCTATTGCAATGGTCGTTGCAATACCGATTGGCTTGATGACAGCCGTTTATTTAAGTGAATATGCATCTGAGAAAGTACGGAAGGTTGTAAAGCCGATTTTGGAAATCCTAGCAGGAATTCCAACGATTGTATACGGCTTTTTTGCGCTTACATTTGTTACTCCTATCTTAAGATCTTTAATCCCAGGTTTAGAACCAACGAATATTTTGAGTCCTGGTATTGTCATGGGAATTATGATCATCCCGATGGTAGCATCGCTTTCAGAGGATGCGCTTGGTGCGGTTCCGAACTCGATGAGGGAAGGTGCTCTTGCACTTGGAGCAACGAAATTAGAAGTAACATGGAAGGTAATTGTTCCCGCGGCAATTTCAGGGATTGTAGCATCATTTGTTTTAGCTATTTCCCGAGCAATTGGTGAAACGATGATTGTGACGATTGCAAGTGGTAGCTCTAAAAACTTTACCTTTGATCTTACACAGTCTATGCAGACGATGACCGCTTATATTGTAGAGGTAACCGGTGGAGATGCTCCGGCAGGTTCAACACTCTATTATAGTTTATATGCGGTTGCGATGACTTTATTCGTTTTCACCCTTGTGATGAACCTAATTGCCCAATATATCTCTCGTAAATTTAGGGAGGAATACTAAAAATGAAATACTTTGACTCAGGACAAATACAGAAAAAATTAGGTTCTCGTTTACTTTTGAATCAAGTTGCCAAAAGATTATTTTTCCTAGCCACTTTAGTTGGGTTAGTAGTACTTGTTATCCTTATTTATCGTGTTTTCAGCGATAGTATGGGCTGGATTAATTTTGATTTTTTATCAAATAGACTGTCAACAGATCCGCAGAAGGCAGGAATTCTTGGAGCGATTACTGGAACTTTCTGGCTCATGGTTGTTGTAGCACCTGTTACTTTTTTTCTTGGGGTGGGAACGGCCATTTATCTGGAGGAGTTTGCTAAAAAAGGGCGCTTCCAGTCTTTTATTCAAACGAATATTTCCAATCTTGCTGGAGTACCGTCAATTGTTTTTGGTTTGTTAGGCTTAACCGTTTTTGTAAGAGGACTAGGGTTAGGTGCGGTTGTCTTGGCAGGTGGACTAACAATGGCATTGCTCGTTCTTCCGATTGTTGTCGTCAGTGCGCAAGAGGCGATTCGAGCGGTTCCTCAATATTTACGGGATGCTTCATATGGGATGGGAGCCACGAAATGGCAAACGATCAAAAATGTCGTTTTGCCAGCAGCAATTCCAGGGATTTTAACAGGAATTATTTTAGCATTATCTCGCGCCATTGGAGAAACGGCTCCATTAGTTGTGCTCGGAATCCCAGCTCTTTTAATTCCGCTTCCAGAAGGAATTTTTGATAAATTTACCGTAATGCCGCTGCAAATTTATTACTGGACAATTGACGCTGCACTAGTGGCAGAATATGCAAATCTAGCTGCTGCCTCAATCGTTGTATTATTGTTTATCCTATTTTTAATGAATTCGGTAGCGATCTTTATCCGCAATAAATATCAGAAGAGATACTGATGGAGGGAATGAGAAGAATGGCAGTGATGACAAAAGCAAAGAAGAACTTTGTGAGTCCAGCGAACGTTGGAACTCAGGAGCCAGTTCAATCGAATAAGAAGGTTGCCTTTCAAACAAAGGATCTTAATCTTTGGTATGGTGAGGATCACGCGTTAAAGAGCATTAATCTTGAAATAGTTGAAAATGAAGTGACCGCTATTATCGGACCGTCCGGATGTGGAAAATCAACCTTTATCAAGACGTTGAATCGGATGGTTGAATTAATTCCTGTTGTAAAAATTTCAGGAGACATCTTATATCGGGAAAAAAGTATTTTAAATAAATCTTATAAGGTTGAGGAGTTACGTACTCGTGTTGGAATGGTTTTTCAAAAACCTAATCCTTTTCCAAAGTCGATTTATGAAAACATTGCCTATGGTCCTAAAATCCATGGCATTCGCAATAAAAAGATTTTAGATGAAATTGTTGAAAAAAGCTTGCGTGGTGCAGCAATTTGGGATGAAGTGAAAGATAGGCTGCACGAAAATGCATACGGATTATCCGGTGGTCAGCAGCAACGTATTTGTATCGCCCGCTGTCTAGCGATTGAGCCTGACGTTATTTTAATGGATGAGCCGACTTCTGCATTGGATCCAATCTCTACTTTGAAAATTGAAGAGCTTGTTCAGGAACTAAAGAAAGACTTTAGCATTATAATTGTTACTCATAATATGCAGCAGGCAGCTCGTATTTCTGATAAAACAGCATTCTTCTTAAATGGAGAAGTCATTGAATTTGATTCAACAGATAAAATCTTTTCTACTCCTTCAGATAAACGTACAGAAGATTATATTACTGGTCGATTTGGATAAATTGCATTGGAGAGGATGTAGATTTTCATGGTCGTAAGAGAACAGTTTCAGCTTGATTTGAATGAATTGCAAGCGAAACTTCTTGAGCTTGGAAGACTGGCAAAAAATGCTTTGGAGAATTCAATCGAGGCTCTGGAGACGTGTAACATTGAAAAGGCTCTTAAGGTCATTGATGATGATTCAGAGGCGGATGCTTTGTATGAGGAAATTAATGACTTTGCGATTCTCTTAATAGCAAAGCAGGCTCCCGTGGCAATCGATTTACGACGGATCATTGTCGCCATTAAGATTGCTACTGATATTGAAAGAATTGGTGATTTTGCCGTCAATATTGCGAAATCAACGATTCGGATTGGTCATGAAGAACATGTAAGGACATTTCAGCAGGTAAAGAAAATGTATAGTATCACAACAGAGATGCTCGACCTGTCACTTCAAGCTTTCGGTAACGAGGATGTTGCCAGTGCGAAAAAAGTTGCAGATATGGATGATGAAGTGGATGAATTATATGGTTCAACTATCCGTGAACTTTTAGAATTAAATCGTTCGTATCCTGATAACATCAGCCAAATTACACAATTGTCGTTTGTTTGTCGCTACTTAGAGCGAGCAGCAGACCATGTGACAAACATAGCAGAGAGCATTTTCTATCTCGTCAAAGGCAAACATTATGATTTAAATGCCTAAAATGAAGAAAGAGGGAAGCAAACATATTCCTTCTCAGACTGGAGACAAACTCGATGAAATCAAGTTTGCCTCCAGTCTTTTTTGCCGTTGAGGAAATATGGATTTCATAGTTTGTATAACTATGGAGAAGAGGCTGAACTACCTTCGTCATACAAATGAAATATTCGCATGCCGTAAAGAATCGCTTGAACGAGTCTTTGCTGATGCAAAAGAATGCGATGGACTACCTTATGGGATTAAAAACAAGTTCATACAGGTGACGCTTACTTTTAGTGCCATGAACTTAAATAAATTGGCTAATTGGACTTGGCAACTTGCTTGAGTAGGACTCAAACTAGTTGATTGGAGTGGAAGGTGCTTGATTCTTCGGGGATTTGCGGTCAGGTAAGACCCGAAGGAGCGACTGAGAGGCCACTGAAAAACTCAGTAAAAATGGGGGAGTTGTCCATTCTACTGACTTTTTTAGTAAAGAGGTGTATTCGGACAGAATGGGGAAAACGAGAAAGACATTTGTCCGAATGAGAGGTGTATTCGGACAGAATGGGGAAAGCGAGAAAGACATTTGTCCGAATGAGAGGTGTATTCGGACAGAATGGGGAAAGTGAGAAAGACATTTGTCCGAATGAGAGATGTATTCGGACAGAATGAGGAAAGCGAGAAAGACATTTGTCCGAATGAGAGGTGTATTCGGACAGAATGAGGAAAGCAAGAAAGACATTTGTCCGAATGAGAGGTGTATTCGGACAGAATGAGGAAAGCAAGAAAGACATTTGTCCGAATGAGAGGTGTATTCGGACAGAATGGGGAAAGCGAGAAAGACATTTGTCCGAATGAGAGGTGTATTCGGACAGAATGGGGAAAGCGAGAAAGACATTTGTCCGAATGAGAGATGTATTCGGACAGAATGGGGAAAGCGAGAAAGACATTTGTCCGAATGAGAGGTGTATTCGGACAGAATGGGGAAAGTGAGAAAGACATTTGTCCGAATGAGAGATGTATTCGGACAGAACAACGCGTGAAACTTTTAAGGTCAAGTCCGAATAAGCTCCCAATTCGACTAACCAGGGGTTTGTCAAGAAAAGTGTGTAAGTTATTCTAGATACTTCTTTACACGATTCTTCAGGTGGTCATGAATTAACAGTTGATTCATGACCATAGCCCATTGTTGGATATGTCCGCCTTCCCATTTCTTTTCTAATTCTTTCGTTCGTAAAAACAACAGTTTTAATAGAGCGTTCTCGTGGGGGAATGCTCC
>NZ_JARGEJ010000120.1:0-2428 GCF_029211245.1 Robertmurraya sp. DFI.2.37
TGTGACTGCTAGAATAAAGTGTACAGTTTTTGCTTGATAAGATGAAACGCTTATTTACCCAAATATACCAGCAAAAAATATCAACCTATCACTGTAAAATGATCATAGTTCATACTTGCAGTGGAGGTTAGCGAAGGTGGATAAGTGGGAAATGTACATGGAGATAAAGCAATTATTAAAGCAAGGATTTAGTCAGACAAAGATAGCTGAAAAGTTAGGGGTTTCTCGAACAACTGTTTACAGGCACTTAAAGAGATCTCCTTCGGAGATGGCGGAATGGGTTGATTCTCTTCAGTATAAAAAGAAAAAATTAGATCCATATAAAGAACTGATTTTATCTTGGTTGAGAATGCATCCGGATATGTCAGCAGCACAAGTTTATGATTGGCTTTTAGAGAAATATAAAGATCTAACTGTTGGAGAAAGTACAGTAAGAACATATGTAAAAGCATTAAGAGAAGAATACAAAATAAATAAGGAAACATCTCCTCGAATGTATGAGGCAATTCCTGATCCCCCAATGGGAGAACAAATGCAAGTAGATTTTGGTCATACGAGACAAAAAACTGTTGATAATAAGGAAGCCAAACTCAACTTTATAGCTTTTGTCTTATCACATTCTAGACAAAAGTATAAAGAGTGGTTGGATAGACCATTTACAACACGGGATGTTATACAAGCCCATGAGAACGCGTTTAAATGGTATGGAGGAATGACCAATGAGATCGTTTATGACCAAGATAGTTTAATTGTTGTTAGCGAAAATGGTGGAGATCTAATTTTAACTAAAGAATTTCAGCAGTATAGAGAATCCAGAGGAATAAACCTTCGGGTTTGTAGAAAAGCTGACCCTGAGAGTAAGGGAAGAATAGAAAATGTAGTTGGATTTATCAAACAAAACTATGCCAAACATAGAGTGTTTCATAACATCGACTCTTGGAATGAGCAAGGATGGGAATGGCTGAACAGAACGGGTAACTATAAAATACACAATACAACAAAAAAGAGACCATTCGAAGTGTTCCTCCTGGAAAAGCAACACTTAAAACCAGTCTCCCAAAATATAGATATTCAAAATAACTATGAGATAAGTATAGCAAGATGTGTTCATAAGGACAATACTATTCGTTACCAATCTAATCGGTACTCTCTTCCACTTGGAACTTATAACAAATATGAAAAAGTATGTATCAAGGAAACGGAGACTAAAGAATTAGTTATTTATATACCTGATACTGGCGAAATTATTGCAAAACATTCAATTCCCGAAGGGAAAGGGATGTTAATAAAAGATAAAAAACATAGTAGGGATCGTACAAAAGGTGTTGGAGCATTCATTAATACAGTGGCTGAGAGATTTGAAGATAAAGAACTAGCCTTTAAATATTTAGAGAAGGTTAGGGAAAAAAATCCTCGTTACATTAAAGACCAGTTGCAAATCATCTTGCGCGAAACAAAAGGTATCGATAACGAAGTACTGACTAAAGCGTTAGCAGAGTGTTTAAAAAGGAAATTATACAGTGCAACTGATTTTGGTGATATCATTGCATATGTGAAACGTCAGCGCCAGGTACATGAAACAGTTATTGATAAAAAGAAAGAAGTTAAGACTTTGAACAGGCTATCAGAATGGGTTTTAGAAACAGAAGCATACAAAAGAAAAGTAGATACTTACACGGTTTTAATGGAGGTTGAATAGCGATGAGCCAAATCCAACAATTACAAGACATAATGAAAGGGTTAAGACTCGTTGAAACTGCCAAGCATCTCCCCCATTTGATCAGAGAAGCTGAGCAAAAAGACCTTTCATTTACTCAATTCCTGTTAGATGTCACTTCTTATGAGCAAACTCGAAGAGAAGAAAAGCAACTAAACAACCGATTAAAGTGGGCAACTTTTCCTTTCAGCAAAACACTTGAGGAGTTTAATTTAAAAGAACAAAAGTCTTTAAGCAACAAACAACTAAATAGATTAAAAGATTTAACTTGGATAGAACAGCTGTACAATTTGATTTTATTAGGGCCACCAGGTGTAGGTAAAACTCACCTGGCCGTAGGCCTAGGAATAGAGGCTATTAACCAAGGGTATAAAGCGATATTCACATCAATGGGAGATTTAATTCATAACCTGAAAACAGAAGAAATCACACGAAAGTCAAAAGCAAGAATGAAAAGAATTAGAGAGGCTGATTTAGTCATAATAGATGACTTAATGTTTATGGCAATGGATCAACAAGAAGCTAATATGTTCTTTCATTTAATTAATGACTTGTATAATCAGTCTTCCATTATCTTGACCTCTAATAAGGCACCAAAAGAATGGGGAGAATTATTGGGTGATCAAGCTATAACAACAGCAATTCTAGATAGGATTCTTCACCGAGTAGAAATCATTCATTTAAATGAAGATAGTTATCGTATGAAGCATC
>NZ_JARGEJ010000121.1:0-2227 GCF_029211245.1 Robertmurraya sp. DFI.2.37
GAAAAACGGAGATGGTTTCATGAAAGACAAAATAACCAAAATAAAAATTTTTCTTTCCATTTTAGCCGTGATCGGGTTTGGAACAGGATGTAACGATAACCAAAATCAGTTAGATGAGGATAACAATCAGGTTGTCACGGTCAGCAACGGAATAGTTGCAATCTCAGCCAGTTTCCACCAGCCCCCGATATTAATTCAAATATTTTTAACACCGTTTACTCACAAGAGATAATTACTTACCCTTGTCATCCATAAACTTTTCAATATACAAAAAATTGAATCTACACATCAAAATAGTCTTCTCTATCAGGAGACTCATTGGTGAAGAAGATAACTGTTTCTGGCAATTAACTGATGTATGTTTTGGCAGTATGTTTATTAAACTTTATGAATTATTATTTAAGGTTAAACCTGTATACACATTTATTTTTATTCATATTTGTAAAGCAATGCTTACTGTACTAAAGGGAGGTTAGTTCAATAAGGATTTGGGAAAAGGGAGTACAAACACCTTAAATGGGAAATTTAATTAAGTAAACATCATAAGGAGGTTTTTCCATGCAAACAAAAGCTGCTGTTACCTTTGGAAGTGGTGAACCATTTGAAATTAAAGACATAACGATAGACGAACCACAAACGAATGAAGTGTTGATTCGTCTTGTAGGGACCGGAATTTGCCACACCGATATTCTTGCTCAAACACAAGCTTAACCGGTTCCACTTCCTGCAGTACTAGGTCATGAAGGGGCAGGGATTGTTGAAAAAGTCGGCAACGGTATTTCTCATATTCAACCCGGTGACCATGTTGTTCTTTCTTATAGTTCTTGCGGTTCATGCGACAATTGTTTGACCGGCAAAGCATATGCCTGTGAGCGGTTTTATGAATTGAATTTTGAAGGAAGAATGGCAGATAGATCTACTCGCTTACACGTAGAGGGGCAAGATGCTTCTAACTTTTTCGGACAATCTAGTTTTGCATATTACGCGGTAGCCAATGCAAGAAACGTCATAAAGGTCCCAAAAGATGTTCCACTTGAAATGCTCGGACCGCTAGGTTGTGGGGTACAGACTGGAAGTGGAGCGGTATTAAATAAATTAAAACCGGAACCCGGCACAAGCATTGTTGTCTTTGGCGCTGGTACAGTAGGATTAAGTGCAATTATGGCGGCTAATGTATGTCATTGCGGCATTATTATTGCCGTTGATGTTCAAGAAAACCGATTAGAGTTAGCAAAGGAATTAGGAGCCACACATACCATTAACGCAAGAGAAGGAAATGTTTTAGAAGCAATCATGAAGATTGCTGAAAAGGGTGTAAACTACGCTATTGAGTCCAGCGGTCGCCCTGAAAATTCGAGAAATGCGGTGGATTCACTTACTGTAACAGGAAGAGCGGTACAAGTGGCGGGTGGTCCTATTGGTTCGGAAGTAACGTTGGATATCAATACGATTCTTTTTGAAAGAAACTATGAAGGATTTTTGATGGGTGAAGGTGTTCCTCAAATATATATCCCTAGATTAATCGAACTATATAAGCAGGGGAAATTCCCGTTTGATAAATTGATTACGTATTACTCTTTTGAAGACATCAATAAAGCAGTAGAAGACGCTCATAAGGGTACAACCATTAAACCACTCCTAAAATTTTCATAAATATTAGACCAAATAGACTTTCGACTTGTAGAAGAGAACATATAAAATAAAATGTTTGTGAAATTAAGCTAACGAGTGCTTTAACACAATAAGAAATAAAATTAAAGAGCCTAAAATATGCAAGTTTTTATGCACTACTTGCGTACTTTGGCTCTTTTTTCATTTCAAAAGCCTTTCAGTCTTTATTGTATTCAGTCAATTTGTCTGTTACACTGTATGTATATATTTATCTAAAAGCTACACGTTGTGTAGAAGCCTTCATACCTTCCTTTATTTTTATTGGAGTGGAGAGTTGGCATAAAGTTTTTGTTCCTTCGTATTCTCCTGTTTAGGGGAAATGGCAGGTGGACATTTTGTCCGAAAAGTGCAATTTGCAAAAGATAATAGGTTTAATATTTCCACGATCTTAGTCGTGAAATATATAAAAAGTCGATTGTTCTTTGGAATGGGTACCGACCCCCAGAAGTTAGAGTAATAAATCTAACTTCTGGGGGTATTATTATGGCCAAATATAGTGAGGAATTTAAAATAAAGATTGTTACCGAATATTTGAATGGAAATCTTGGATACAAAC
>NZ_JARGEJ010000122.1:0-2010 GCF_029211245.1 Robertmurraya sp. DFI.2.37
ACGTTTTGTGTTATACTGAAGAAACGAAATCGTATTTTCAAAGTCGTCATTTTCGACATGATAACTTTTTTGGTAGTGGGGTGTCGCAGACCCTACTACTTTTCTTATGTCCTTAAATTTCATTTCTTCACGTTCCGGCTTAACGATCCCCTTCGATTTTCGATACATGTTCATTCCAGGAGGATACATGTGAAGCCGACCACCCTTGATGAATTTTTTCTCTTTGCCATCTACAATCTTCGTTTCTACCAAACACCCTTCAGAAGCAACTTTCGAAATGGTTTCAAAATCTTTCGCTTCGTCAATATCAATATCGGTCAAATATGCGCTTAAATACGCTCCGATATTATCAACATCCTTCAACGACTTAATTTTAACGAATCCTGCGCCCCACAGAGACCTCAAATCAGAGTTTTTGATATAAACCTTATCTAAATCATTAAAACGCATTAAAACGTGACAATGCCATGCTCCACGCCCTTGTGGTTCAACTACAGATAAATAGTCTATTGAACTTTCATTCTTGTAGGAATATTTCATGCGTTTCATGAATTTATCAAAATCGGTATAAAGCCTTTTTGTATCAGTCATATTTTCCTTATATGTCAGTGTTATATGTAATTCGTTTGATTTTCCTACGAAATTATTATTTATTAAATATCTTAGTTTTTTAAAAGTTTGTCTAAGAGAATTATAGTTTTGTTGGCGATTTTCAGAGTGTTCGAATTCCTTAATTTCTCCTGTTGAGAGGTCAACAAACCTATCCTTGTCCAATTTTTTGATATGGTTTTTTCGGTTCATTTTCTCCATGTGCTGCACCTCGACAATGTGATTCATTCTAGTCACAGTTACAACATCATTTGGAGTGAGCAAAACCTCATCTCCGTTGCCTTTGTCCATCCTTTCACCTCCATTTTTTCTCGTAATGTTTAATTAAAATCAAGTTAATAACCCCTAACCCAAAATTACTGCTTCTCAATTCGTTTCTCTAGATCCTCAAGCTTCTGAATAACCAAACCAATATCAGTCATAGCCTTAATCGATTCTTTTTGCTGGAAGTACGTTTCTAAAGCCATTGTGACTATTGTCGATTTCGGAACACCAATTCTTTCAGATTCAGCTACAAGCTTGTCGTTGAGCTCATCAGAAACTTGAGTATTTACTCTAACCATTTTTGCCATGTAAGGCTCACCTCATTTGATTATTTCACACAAATATATTACAAGATACGCACATTGTCAATATAAAGCCTACTGGATTACGAAAGCATAGAACCATTGACATCGAGCCTCCACCCTCTTAAACTCCAAAAGCATACCCCGTCGGGAAAATTCGCCCTCTGGGGCACACTTCCGCAGTTTACCAAAGAGGGCCACTCCATATAAATGGACCTATCATCCGAACTCGTTCAGCTTTAGTTTTACTTCACACACGCTTGACGGAAATGCGCAGCGTTTTAGCAGTCACTCTGCAGAGTGTATAAGTGCGCCATTTTATTTTAAAATGGAATGACCAATTCCAAATGAGGGGTTGGCTCTAGGAAATAAAATGCCCTCTATCGACCTAACCAAATATTCAGGAGGGCATCACTGTAAAAAGTAACAGTGCCCATTTATGCACCCTAAAAAAATTGGCGCTAATGGGGTCATTTTCATGACTAAATAATGCTTTGCATTGAACCTTCGGAAGAATATAAAAAAAGTCCCCAGCCGTCCGACAGCATACGCTTTGTCGGAACGGCATAGGGAATCATCTTTATTTTTTATATTTACTAAAATGGTTTTCAAAATCAAAAAGGGTAGCCATCTACCAGTGCAAGGGAACCCCCTTCACAGGAACCCCCTTGCACCAGTAGTGGTACCCCCTTTTTATGTTTAGGAATTACGTTTTGTGTTATACTGAAGAAACGAAATCGTATTTTCAAAGTCGTCATTTTCGACATGATAACTTTTTTGGTAGTGGGGTGTCGCAGACCCTACTACTTTTCTTATGTCCTTAAATTTCATTTCT
>NZ_JARGEJ010000123.1:0-1841 GCF_029211245.1 Robertmurraya sp. DFI.2.37
GTAGACTCTCGGAAATTAAGTAACTGATTCTGGGTCTTTTGGGGGATGAAAGCAATACTTATGAGGATACATTGGAATTTTCAAAATCGTTTTCAAAAAAATACGTGCCAAATAAACCACAAAAAGTGGATTTTTTGAAAAATGTATTTTAAGATAATGAGGATGATTTTTATAGGGAAAGCAGAGTTTTAATCAAGGGATGTACATGTGAAAATTGGTTCTTTTCTGCTTCCTTCATCCACGCATCGGCATGCTGGCACATGCCGATGATATATGATCTTATATTCCAATGCCTAGAACTACGTCCTCTTGAATCTTCTAAACGATAATCAACCTTTTGTCGTTTAATACAGCGCTCGACCCCAGTACGCAATGAATAGCGTTTATACCATTCTTTACTGTCACGCTTTACCCGTGGAAACAAACGAGGATTATCTTTCGTTGATGTATGAAAAGTTCGGCCATACCTTGAATCTGAACAAGGAGTTGGGCATTCCCATTTACCAACGGCTGCTGGACAACGCCATTTTCGACGGTAACGTTTCTTATCGACTCCCCAATCAAGCATCTTTCGACCAATGGGACAGATAGGTACACCGTCTAGGTTAATCTCCATTTCCTTGTATGTGAATTGTTTTGTTCGCCTTGGATTTAAGTCAATAATGGCTGAAACATCATAGTGTTCTAACATGTTATAGATCGGATAAGCATCGAATGCAGAGTCTAAAATGGCTTCTCCAATCTTCCAGTTAGGATACCAGTGACGAAGTTCATGAAAAGTACTCACAAGTAATACGGAGTCGTGTTTACTCGCTCGGTAAAGCCGTGGGTAGATCGGTAAATCATACGGACTGTCAGAGGCAGCTACCATAAATAGACTTCTTCCGTAGTAATACTTTTCTCTCGAACTGTCCCAACCGTAATCGGCATCAGGGTCGGAAAATTGACGGTTACAGTCACATTTCCAATTTCCTTGTTTTCGACAGTCACACAGGAACTTTCCATACGGTCGACCACCGGTTAACACAGGTGAGCCGTCTGCCATTAGACTAAGTGATTGTGTGTTACCTAGTAAACCAAATGAAGCCGACTTTTCTACAAATAAAGATTGAAATAAAACCTGTAAAAGATCATGTGCTTTAGGTTTATATCGAATATGTTTATTATTCAAAGCACGCTTAACGAGCTTCTCTACAATCTTTGGGTTTTTAGGCTCGAGCTTTTGATTCTTTTTCCCTTTCTTTCTGGGCTTTTTAAGTTTCCTTTTGTTACGCTTGGAAAGATGAGGGCTTGAGGCAATCCACAAGCGTTTAAAGAAATCGTAAAACGTACCGATACCAGGCACATTATCTGGTGAAAACCCACTAAGTATGGCATAAATCGGTGTTGTTTTTAACGTGTAAACCCAACGGTCAATGCTCGTTTCACGGAGAGAGTGCATGAGCATCAAACTTCGAAGCATATCCGAAGGATTTCGTGGCTTTCTACCTCTTGGATTTGAGGAATAGCGATCTTTCATTAGATGATCGGTTTCTGTTAAATCCATTAATGAGCACCAAATAATTTGATTAGAGTAAAAGTCCTTTAAAAACGTTTTACATTTGTAGTAAGTATTCAGTTGATCCACTACAAACTCTAGATAAGTTTCATGATCACGAATAATGTTTAACATAAGAATTCCCCCGTAATTAGTAGTTAAAAATGCTTATACTTAATTGTGAGGGGAACGTACGTTTGTCAAGACGGAAAGTTTGTTCGCATCCCTTATTGGGGGTGTAACGATAAAAAGCCCTAGTCGTAAGACTAGAGCTAATGCGGAAAATTAATTTCCGAGAGACTAT
>NZ_JARGEJ010000124.1:0-1783 GCF_029211245.1 Robertmurraya sp. DFI.2.37
CCTCCCTCTATAAATATTGATATATCAACGGTTTGAACCGCTGTTGGAGTGCCAAAAAAATATTTTTCGACACGATTCCTAATAAAATTTACCTAATATGTTAAACTATTCCAATACATAGATACGCTACGCTGTCACTACTGGATAATGGTGGAAAGTAGTGATAAAAATTTATACGATGCACCATGGATCTCTGCGTCCCTTATGATGACGTACCCTCCCATGTCTCTGGGCATCTGTGTGCCTACATTCCTTCGTTCGGTCTAGTCATAAGGCAGAGGCTAGCAAAGCTCCTTTAGGGACTCAAGGTCGAATGGAAAAAAATAGTGCCAGCTTCTCCGTGTCATCCTGTTGTCTAGGTCTATTCAGGGGATGTAGAACTTACATAGCCTCTGCGAGACTTGGAATATCCTTCATCATTCGCTGAGCGTCAAACGCTTTGTGCTTTGTACTGATTCCATGCAACACTTTTAATAGTTTCCCACACAGAACCACAATGGATTGCTTCTTGCGCAAAGGATTAACTTTACGGTTTGTGTAATACTCATGTAACTGTCTAAAGGCCTCATTGTGACGAACCATTGGCATCATGACCCGGAAGAGGAGGGCACGCAGCTTTCTTCTCCCTCGTTTAGAGATGCGCTTTTGACCTTTGTGCTGACCAGAGGAGTTTTCACGTAACGTTAATCCCGCGAGTTTCATTAATTGGCGTGGATCTTCGTAGTGTGAGAAGCTTCCGATTTCAGCTAATAAATCAACAATCGTTGTATCTCCAAGCCCTGGAACCGTTGATAGCCATTCATATTCTACAGATGTTTGTACAATCTCAACTAAGTGCTGAGTAATGCTTTCGATATCTTGTTCAAGTTGATGGTAACGGCGGACGAGTGTGGCGATTTCTATACGTGCCATCTCACGTCCTTCTGTTACTCCGATAGAGTTAGCTGCGACTTCAATAAGACGCATAGCTTTCGGTCTTTGAGGGGATTTGAGTCCCTCGACCTTCCGATAAAGCGTCAAGATTTCATCGGGTAGCTTTTGATGAAGATCACTTGGGAATGGGGTACATTCAAGTACCGCCAAGGCCATCTTCCCGAAAGATGGAAACACCTGAGTAAATTCAGGAAAATAGCGATCTAACCACCGAATCATCCTGTTTTTGACAACGCCTAGTTCCTCGGTCAATTTATTTCTAAAAGTGGAACCAACCCGAAGTTCAGCCTCCATGTCTTTTAAAATACGTGGATAACTAAAGCGACCATCCTTAATCAGACGGGCGATGACTAGGGCATCTTTCCGGTCATGTTTGGTTGGCAAATTATCATCCAACTCTTTTGACCGTTTGACATGTATGGGATTGGTCATCACGATAGGAATACCATGTTCCTCAAGGAAATAGGCTAAATTGAGCCAGTAATGACCAGTAGGTTCAATTCCTACGATAACTTCTGTTTTTCCATGTTCTTTCATCGCAGTAAGAATACGATGATAAAAATACTGAAAACCATCATTAGACTGCAATACCGAAAAGGATTTTTGGAGCACTCGTCCCCGATCATCCACAAAGCAAGCGTAGTGTGTCTGCTTCGCAATATCGATTCCGACTACGAGTGTTTTTTCGGTGACTTGATTTATTTTCTGATTTTGTTTAAAATCCATTTTGGAGTCCTCCTTGGTTAACTAAGTTAGGGGTCAATTCTGCAGATTTGACACCCCATATCATACCAAGAGGGCTCTTTTTTGTTCAAGTCCCCGAAAATCTTTCTAACAGGAATGCTCCTTT
>NZ_JARGEJ010000126.1:0-1575 GCF_029211245.1 Robertmurraya sp. DFI.2.37
TAAGAAAAACCGGGCAAAAACCGCCCGGTCCCTTTTTGTCTAGCGAATATCCGAAATTTTATACTCTATACCGTGTACTCCTTTGTAATACTCGGGATACATTTCTCCTCCGCATTTTTCACACGAAAACATAGGTGGAGTGGTTGGGTCTCCCTCGTCCATCATGTCAAAATCTCTTACTACATTTATAGGAATTTCTTCTTTTTCATGACACACTAAACAAACATAGCTGACGCTCTGTTTGGTGGACTGGCTTAAATGTACGTTTTTCTTCTTTTTCTTTCCTTTTTTGCGGGTTTTTGATACCGGTGAGATTGCTAATCACCCTTTCTAAATAGGCTCTAGTCGTTTTACATAATGCCACTTTTATTTCTAGCTTTCCATTTTCAAGGCATACTTCTCCCTTGTATTCATAGTAACACTCACACCTTGGACAAACGAGAGGATCCTTTCTGCCACTAGCCATTATTCTTTCACGCCACGTCTGACGACGCAGTGTCTTTTTGACTTTCACAATCCATCGTTTTGCCTGTTGTTGCCACGTGCTTAGTACTTTTTTACATAGTTTCTTTGTTCTTCTAGAGTACATTCCATAGTGTCTAATCGTTTTAAATTGTTCATCTGGAATATGACGAATTAAGCGTGAAATAAACTCTTCCACACTTACTGTTTCAGTTTTTTCTTTTCCATCCATTTTGTCCTTATATTTGAATGTAACGTATTGTCCGTCATATGCCTCGATCCGATTAATCCCGATCGCTGGTCGACGAATATAACGGCCAATATAACGAAGTTGTTCTTTTATTTTCCCTCTCTGTTTTGGAGCATACACATAGAAGCCTTCCCCATTATTGGTGAACGCCTTTTGAAGTCTTGGTTGGATGATTTTCTTTTCCTCCTCAGAAACTCCGTTTCTGATTAATTTTAAAACAACTGTTTGCCATTGCTTTCGAAGCATCGCAAAAGGCAAAAAGTCATATTGTTTCCACTCTCCTTTTTCTGTTAACCCTCCCATTGTCACTAACATATGAACATGTGGGTTAAAATTCACTCTTGAACCAAATGTATGTAAACCTGAAATAATACCAGGTGTTACTTTAGCTTTCTTTTGAAAGAAATCTGTAATTAATTTTGAAGCTGCATCCATTAATCCCTTTAATAAATGTCTATGTAAAAGGAAAACCTCTCTTAGCCCTTCATCAATCGTAAAAATAACATGCCGATGATTTACCTGTAGAACTTCTTCCGTAAGTAATCTACTCCATTCCTCACTCTCACCTACAGAGCAAGTGGTACAAAAGCGCCCCTTACAACGATATGGAACTTTACGTATATCATGACAACCTTCACATACAAAAAGCTTAAAACCTTTTTTAATATCTCCACAATCGCGAAACTTCTCAACCTCCTTAATTACGATTGGACGGACTTTAGCTCCATGTTTATTCTTAAAGGCTTCCCAATGTTGATGATGATCAAAAAAGATCTCTTTTAGAATATTTCTGTCCATAAATAAAAAATACCACAGCCCTAATGACTGCGGTAGACCTTAAATTTTTATACTTTCTTATCTTT
>NZ_JARGEJ010000127.1:0-1574 GCF_029211245.1 Robertmurraya sp. DFI.2.37
TTAAAAGATAAGAAAGTATAAAAATTTGGGTCTACCACAGTCATTTAAGCTGTGGTATTTTCATTTTATGGAGACCAATATATTGAGAAGAATATTTTTTGATAAACACCAACATTGGGAAGCTTTCAAAAGAAAACACGGTGCTAAAATCCGCCCTATCGTAATTAAGGAGGTTGAGAAATTTCGAGATTGTGGGGATATCAAAAATGGATTTAAGTTATTTGTGTGTGAAGGTTGTCATGATGTGCGAAAGGTTCCTTACCGATGTAAAGGTCGATTTTGTACCACGTGCTCTGTTGGAGAAAGTGAAGAATGGAGTAGGTTACTTACTGAAGATGTTCTTCAGGTTAATCATCGGCACGTAATTTTTACGATTGATGAAGGACTAAGAGA
This sequence comes from Robertmurraya sp. DFI.2.37, assembly GCF_029211245.1. NCBI lineage: Bacteria > Bacillati > Bacillota > Bacilli > Caryophanales > Bacillaceae > Robertmurraya > Robertmurraya sp. DFI.2.37. Next base: position 394 of record NZ_JARGEJ010000127.1, read on the forward strand.
TGTATTTCTCCTTCACCGACATCTATTAAAAGATTTAATGGATGCTTCTGCAAGACTACTTACTGACTTCTTCAAAAAGAAAGCAAAGGTAACACCTGGGATTATTGCTGGACTCCACACTTTTGGTTCAAGGGTCAACTTCAATCCTCACGTACATATGTTAGTTACAATGGGTGGATTAACAGAAAAAGGAGAATGGAAGCAGTATGATTTCTTGCCATTTACGATGCTTCGTAAACAATGGCAAACGGTCGTATTAAAATTAATTAGAAACGGAGTTTCACCAAGAGAAAAGAAAAGAATCCAACCAAGACTTCAAAAGGCGTTCACCAATAATGGCGAAGGCTTCTATGTGTATGCACCTAAACAGAGGGGGAAAATAAAAGAACAACTTCGTTATATTGGCCGTTATATTCGTCGACCAGCGATTGGAATCAATCGGATTGAGGCATATGATGGGCAATTCGTTACGTTCAAATATAAGGATAAAACTGACGGAAAAGACAAATCCGAAACCGTAAGTGTCGAAGAATTTATTTCACGTTTAATTCGCCATATCCCAGACGAGCAATTTAAAACTATTCGGCATTACGGTATGTATTCTAGAAGATCAAAAAACTTGTGTAAAAAAGTGTTGAGTACTTGGCAACAAAAAGCAAGACGTTGGGTTGTAAAAGTTAAGAAAACCTTACGTCGCCAGACGTGGCGTGAAAGAATAGTAGCCAGTGGCAAGAAAGACCCTCTCGTTTGTCAGAGGTGTGAATGTTACTATGAATACAAGGGAGAAGTCTGCCTTGAAAATGGTAAATTAGAAATAAAGGTAGCCTTATGCAAAACTACAAGAGCTTATTTAGAAAGGATGATTAACGATCTCACCGGTATCAAAAACCCGCAAAAAGGGAAAGAAAAAGAAGAAAAACATAAGCCTAAACCAGTCCAAGCAACAGAGCGTCAGCTATGTTTGTTTGGCGTGTCATGAGAAAGAAGAGATTCCTATTAACGTGGTAAGGGATTTCGATTTAATGGATGATGGAGATCCGACAACTCCTCCTATGTTTGCATGTGAAAAATGTGGGGGTGAAATGTATCCTGAGTATTATAAAGGGGTACATGGCATAGAGTACAAATTATCGGATATTCTCTAACCATGAAAAGGACCGGGCTATGCCCGGTTTTTCTTA
>NZ_JARGEJ010000128.1:0-1530 GCF_029211245.1 Robertmurraya sp. DFI.2.37
CTCAACTTTCGCAGACCAAATCAGGCAGGTAAGCCCTAATATAACCGGGTAAACCTGTAACCCATTGTGATAGTTGATTTTTAAGTAATTGCTGTGTTTGTTTATTCGTTTTCTTCAAGACATCTTGAAGAAGCTCGATTAATTGCTGCAATGCGACAGCCCAATCGAGTTCATTCACTTCATCACAAAGGTCATAAAATAAACCACCTAATGTACGTTCATCTGTGTGGCAACGATTTTGCCACGAGAGAACGATATATCTAGTAAAGACGATCGTTGTATGACTAATAAGTAAGTCATACGAGCGCCCTTGGAACTCTTTTTGTAAGCGAAGAAGTGACTTCGTTGTTTTGAAGAACACTTCGATATCCCAACGGATGCCGTAAATACGTACGATTTCTTGTTCCGAAAGCGTACAATCGGTGCTTAGAATGGCAAGCCATTCCCTCTTTTTATTACGGTTTTGAACGAACACGACTTTAACTGGTACGCCATTTGTCATTGTGGTTGTGATAGAACGAAGAAGCCCTTTCTTTCCTTGAAGTGGCGACGCAGATCGATAGAGTTGTTTTAACGAAAGCATTTGTCCATTCACGTTGTAGCGCTGTTTGGCATTTTTCACCATCCCTATCACATCAAGCCCTTGTTCAACGACAGCTTTAATAAGAGGTTGTTGCGTGAACCATGTGTCCATTAATACGTAAGAAGCTTCAATTCCCTTCGATAACGCTCGTTCAATCATCGCTGGAATTTGGTCAGGTGCAGACTGTAGCGCTTCTGTACGGCGTTTATAACCAGAACACCGCTTATCAACATTTTCATTGATTCCGTTAATGGAAGACGTTTTTGAGCTGAGTAAAGAGAAGTCAATCGGCATGAACGTATGCCCGTCTGACCAGCCTAATGTAAGCATTCGAAACCCTTTATAAAATCGCATTTTCAAAGAAGCGTGATCAAAACAACGGGCAAGTAATTCAACATTTTTACTACGATTACGATCAAACGTAGAGTCATCAATAATAAACACTTTGGGACGGTCCTTTGATGTAAGCACGCTGACTTTTTGAATGGTAGCCGCACTAAAGTGTAAAAGGAATTTCCTCCAAGCAAACTTGGAATGATTTAAAAAGCGATAGACAGTATCTTTGCTTGGAAAACAATCATTCTTCTTAGATGTGACAAGGGCAAACCAGTTTTTTTGATGAAAGATTAGACAGAAAACAAGTTGAAACAAATAGGCACATGAAAATCCAAAGCTTTTTCGAATCCCCGCTTGACGCAGGTGTTTCGATACTTGTAATTCAGAGAATACAGAAGAAAGTTCATTTGGTAGTTGTTCATTTGAGTGTTGTTCCTTTATCATAGAGAAGGCACCTCTTCTTTGTGGTAATGGTTTCTCGACAATTCCACTATACCAAAGAAGCAGGTGCCTTTTCTTGTTTAAAGGCAATAGTCAAGGAACAAAGTTGATTGTTCTTAAAGCTTTAATAGACCTAAAACAAGGTCGATTTTCAAGGTGCGAAAGTTGAG
>NZ_JARGEJ010000129.1:0-1493 GCF_029211245.1 Robertmurraya sp. DFI.2.37
ACCCGAAGTCGGTGGGGTAACCTTTTGGAGCCAGCCGCCTAAGGTGGGACAGATGATTGGGGTGAAGTCGTAACAAGGTAGCCGTATCGGAAGGTGCGGCTGGATCACCTCCTTTCTAAGGAATATGAGGAAGCACTAGATGCTTCAACAGATAGAGGTTATTTTGAGCAATCAAAAAACCTCGTTGACGATATGATTTGTTTAGTTTTGAGAGTGTAATCTCTCAAAATGAAATGAAGGTGAATTAGAAGCAAGCAGATTGAGGAAACGACTGAGTGAGCACCGGAGTGTATTTGATACATGAGGAGCGGAACGAGGGAAGTTGACGAAAAGATGCGAAGCTTATCATTCGCCGTTTGTACCTTGAAAACTAGATAATGAAAGTGAAGAAGAACCAAGAAATTACCGAGTAATCGCCATTTTAGTTTTTCTCTCTATCGATTTATTCATAGAGTAAAGTAAACCGTGAGGGTTTCAAGAAATCACACAAAGTTGTGTTGGTGTATTGAAAACCGAACAAGAGGGTTTCGAGAAGCAAGCAGATCAAGGAAGCGACCGAACGAGCACCGGAGCGTACATAATAGGTACGTGAGGAGTGTAGTGAGGGAGCTGACGCAGAGATGCGCCGCTTATCGGAAGCCGAAGGTTGAGGGAAATGAGAAGCAAACAGGTCGAGGAATCAAGCGAGGAAGTACCGGAGCGTACGTAGTTTGTACGTGAGGATGCTGACGAGTGAAGAAGACGAAGAGATGTGTAGCTGATCATTTACCGAATGGTTAAGTTATAAAGGGCGCACGGTGGATGCCTTGGCACTAGGAGCCGATGAAGGACGGGACTAACACCGATATGCTTCGGGGAGCTGTAAGTAAGCTTTGATCCGGAGATTTCCGAATGGGGAAACCCATCATCCGTAATGGGATGGTATCCTTACCTGAATACATAGGGTATGGAAGGCAGACCCGGGGAACTGAAACATCTAAGTACCCGGAGGAAGAGAAAGCAAACGCGATTCCCTGAGTAGCGGCGAGCGAAACGGGATTAGCCCAAACCAAGAGGCTTGCCTCTTGGGGTTGTAGGACACTCTATACGGAGTTACAAAGGAACGGAGTAAACGAACAAGTCTGGAAAGGCTGGTCAGAGAAGGTAACAACCCTGTAGTTGAAACTTCGTTCCCTCTTGAGTGGATCCTGAGTACGGCGGGACACGTGAAATCCCGTCGGAAGCTGGGAGGACCATCTCCCAAGGCTAAATACTCCCTAGTGACCGATAGTGAACCAGTACCGTGAGGGAAAGGTGAAAAGCACCCCGGAAGGGGAGTGAAAGAGAACCTGAAACCGTGTGCCTACAAGTAGTTAGAGCCCTATGCATATTTTCCTTTGGAAAAATGCTGGGTGATAGCGTGCCTTTTGTAGAATGAACCGGCGAGTTACGATTGCATGCAAGGTTAAGTTGAAAAGACGGAGCCGCAGCGAAAGCGAGTCTGAATAGGGCGT